>NZ_JBFRDQ010000099.1:0-14434 GCF_052113865.1 Allobosea sp. TAB14
GCGCTGGGTCACGCCATCGAATCCGAGCGCCATCGGGATCGCGGCTCCCGCCGTCCCGCGCCGGCCCCAGCCGAGCCAGCTTCTCGCAGTTTCGCTTCCCGCCAATCCTTGTCCTCTCAGCAAATGGGCCGTCATCCCGGGCAGAGCGATGCCTAGACCCGGGATCCATGTCTGAACCGATCCAGGTAAGCTTCAGGCATGGATCCCGGATCGGCGCCGCCAGAGGCGGCTTGTCCGGGATGACCAGCGAGGAGAGCCGAGTGTTCGCCCTCACTCCTGTTGCGGGCCGCCCTCGCCGTCGTCAAGCGGGCTGAACAGATCGCCGAGCGGATCCTCGTCGTCGCGCAGACCCGGATCGTCATCGGGAACCGGCACGGTGAGGTCGCGCGTCAGCCGGCCCTCGATGAAGCCCGCCCCCTTCAATTCGTCGAGCCCCGGCAGGTCGTCGATGCGGTCGAGCCCGAAATGATCGAGAAAGCCGCGTGTCGTGCCATAGGTCACCGGCCGGCCCGGCGAGCGCCGCCGCCCGCGCAATCGCACCCAGCCGGCCTCGAGCAGGATGTCGAGCGTGCCCTTGGCCGTGGCGACGCCGCGGATCTCCTCGATCTCGGCGCGCGTCACCGGCTGGTGATAGGCGATGATCGCCAGCACTTCGAGGGCCGCCCGCGACAGCTTGCGCGGCGGCTCGGCCTCGGCGGCGAGCAGATAACCGAGATCGGATGCCGTCCTGAAAGCCCAGCCGCCGGCGACCTGCCGCAGATTGACGCCGCGCGCCACGTAGAACGCGACGAGACGAGCCAGGACCTGTCCGACATCGATTCCCGCCGGCACCGAGCGGCCGAGCTCCTCCTCCGACAGCGGCGCCGCGGAGGCGAAGAGCAGCGCCTCGACGATGCGCAGCGCCTGCGCGAAGGCTTCCGCCCCGCCGCCATCCTCCTCGTCGCGCGTCTCGGCCACCGCCGCCGTCATGAGGCGTCCTGTCCGACGAAGGGCAAGGCCGGCGGCCGGGCCGAGCGGCGGCGGACATGGATCGGCGCGAAGGCGTCGTCCTGCCGGATGTCGAGCATGCCTTCCCGCACCATCTCCAGCATGGCCGAGAGTGCCGACGCCCTGACAGTCGCCCTCATCTCGCCCACCGGCAGCCCATGCGCCTGCATGTAACGCGTCAGATAGGGGTCGATATCGGTCCAGTCCCCCGCTTCGCCGACGAGTTTCTGCAATGCCTCGCGCGCCTCGACCAGCGACCAGACGACGCGATGGCCGACCGAGATATGCCCCTGCACCCGCTTCTGCCGCTGATGCGCATAGGCCGCGAGCAGATCATAGAGTTCCGCCTCCCAGACCGGCCGGGCACCGGCGACGATCTCCTCCGGGGCGCCGCGCGCGAAGACATCCTGCCCCAGCCGCTCGCGCGCCGAGAGCTTGTTCGCCGCCGCCCGGATCGCCTCCAGCCGGCGCAGGCGCAAGGCGAGCGCCGTGGCGAGATCGGCCGCGCTCGGCTCCTCGCCCCTCGGCGGCTCGGGCAGCAGCAGGCGCGACTTGAGATAGGCGAGCCAGGCCGCCATCACGAGATAATCGGCCGCCAGTTCCAGCCTCAGCGCCCGCGCCTGCTCGACGAAGACGAGATACTGCTCGGCCAGCGCCAGGATGGAGATGCGGTGCAGGTCGACCTTCTGGCGGCGCGCGAGATCGAGCAGCAGGTCGAGCGGCCCTTCATAGCCGTCGACATCGACGACGAGCGCAGGCTCGTCCTCGCGCCGCGCGCGATCTTCCGCGAATGGCAAATCGGCCGTCATGCTGGCCTGCCCTCACCCGCCTTGCCCATCTCGCGCCGTCATTCCGGATGCCTCGAAGCGGAGATCCGGGATGGCCAGCGGGAAGATGTGATCAACCCCGTGGGACAGATTCGGCTTTTCAGCCGTCCAGCGCAAGGGCGCCGGCAACCTCGGCGCGCGCGGCGGTGACATCGAGAGGCTCGGGCTCGTGGCGGATGCGGCCGAGCGCGGCGGCGGCTCGGCGCGCGCGTGCGCCGGTCATCTCCGGCACCACCCCGGCGATGGCGACCATCTCCTCCATGATGCCGTGGCAATGCAGCACGACGTCGACCCCGGCGCGGATGGCGGCCCGGGCCTTCGCCTCGAACGTGCCGGAGAGTGCCTTCATCGAGATGTCGTCGGTCATGATCAGCCCGTCGAAGCCGATCTCCTCGCGCATGATCCCGCGCACGATCTTCCGCGACACGGTGGCCGGGTGCTTCGGATCGAGCGCAGTGAAGACCACATGCGCCGTCATTGCCAGCGGCATGTCGGCGAGATGGCGGAACGGCCGGAAATCATGCGCCCTGAGCTCGTCGAGCGTCGCATCCACCACCGGCAGGTCGTGGTGGCTATCCGCCCGCGCCCGGCCATGGCCGGGCATGTGCTTGACGACCGGCAGCACGCCGCCGGCGAGAAGCCCTTCCGCCGCCGCCCGGCCGAGGCGCGCCACCTGGTCCGGCTCATAGGCGTAGGCGCGGTCGCCGATGACGTCGTGGCTGCCGGCGACTGGCACGTCGAGCACCGGAAGGCAGTCGACATCGATGCCGACGCTTTTCAGGTCATGCGCCATCAGCCGTGCCGAAAGCCGCACGATCTCGCGCTGGTGCACCGCATCGTTGATGGTCAGGAAGGCCCGCGCCGACGGGTATTTCGGCCAGTTCGGCGGCCCCATGCGCTGCACGCGGCCGCCTTCCTGATCGATCAGGATCGGCGCCTTCCAGCCGACGGTCTCGCGCATCTCGGCCGTCAAGGCCGCGACCTGCTCGGGCGACTGCGTGTTGCGCCGGAACAGGATGAAGCCCCAGGGACGGGCATCACGGAAGAAGGCGCGCTCGTCGGGCGTGAGGCTTGTGCCGAGGCAGCCGGCGATGAAGGCGCGCGAGGTCATGGCACCGGGTTAGAAACTGGCGCGGGCGCGGTCAAGCACCACGCGTCCCCTCCCCCGCTTGCGGCGGGGAGGGAACGGCGGAGTGCCGACCGCCTCACTTGATCTGTTGGAAGTTCTGCGCGTTGAAGGCGTCGAAGGGCAGCTCCGCGATGCGGAACCAGAGCTGCTCCTTCTTCCAATAGGGCAGGAAGGAATCGTAGAAGGTCTTGAACTGCGGGTTGCTGGCGGCGAGCTCCGCATACATGGCGAAGGCCTCCTTATAGGCGGCCGCCATCACCTCCTGCGGGAAGGCGCGCAGCTCGGCCCCGGTGCCGACCAGCCGCACCAGCGCATCCGGGTTGCCGTGATCGTATTTGGCGACGCAGAGCGCGTTGGCCTCGGCGCAGGCCGCCTCGAGAATCGCCTTGTAGGACGCCGGCAGCGCGTTCCACTTATCGAGGTTGGCGATGAAGCTGACGTTGGCGTTGCCCTCCCAGAAACCGGGATAGTAGTAATATTTCGCCACCCGGACGAAGCCGAGCTTCTCGTCGTCGAACGGCCCGGAGAACTCGACCGCGTCGAGCGTGCCGCGCTCCAGCGCCGGATAGATGTCGGCCCCGCCGATGGTCTGCGGCACCACGCCGAGCCGCGCCATGATCCGCCCGCCGAGCCCGGCGATGCGGAACTTCAGCCCCTTCAGATCCTCGAGCGTCTTGATCTCCTTGCGGAACCAGCCGCCCATCTGCGCGCCGGTGTTTCCCGAGGGGATCGTGTAGCAGTTATAGGTCTTCATGAAGGCGCGGCAGAGCTCGAGCCCGCCGCCCTGATAGAGCCAGGCGTTCTGCTGGCGGGTGTTGAAGCCGAAGGGCAGCGAGGTCTCGAAGGCGAAGGCCGGATCCTTGCCGATATAGAAGCTCGACAGCGTGTGGCTGCATTCGACCGTGCCGTTCTGCACCGCGTCGAGCGCCTGCAGCGCCGGCACGATCTCGCCCGGCGCGAAGACCTGGATCTGGAAATTGTTGTCGGTCGCCTCCGCCACGCGCTTGGCGACATGGGTCGAGATTCCATAGAGCGTGTCGAGGCTCTTGGGATAGCTTGAGGTCAACCGCCAGCTGATCTTGGGCTGAGACTGCGCGAGCGCCGGCGCCGCGATGGCGGCGCTGCCGGCGGCGCCCACACCGGCGACCTTGACGAAGTTGCGACGATCCATGGGTATCCTCCAGCTGGTGCTTTGCGTCGCGCCGGCGGCACGCGGCCTTCCGACGCATCGTTGATTGTTGTCAGCTAAGTCGCATGCGCCTTCGGGCGCGACAAGTATGCCCGGCGCCATGCCTGCTCGCACGAAAAGCGCAGGCGGCCRGAGCATGGACGCAGCGAGACGGCCAAACAAAAGGGCAGCGCCCGAAGGCGCTGCCCTTTCATGGCGAGACGAGGCTGTCTCAGTTCTTGGCGATGAAGCACTGRCCGCCSGCRGCCTGAAGCGCCGAGCACATCGAGGTGGCGTCATCGCGGGAATAAGGCCCGACGCGCAGGCGATAGACCGTCTTGCCGCCAGCGAGCTCCGTCTTGCGGACGATCGGCGACTGACCGCCGAGCTGCTGCGGATATTTGCGCTGCAGCGCCGCGAAGGTCGCCCGCGCCTCCTGCTCACTGCCCGGCGCCCCGAGCTGGACCACGAAATCGCCGGTTCCGGCGCGGATCGCGGCGTTGGCGGGAGCCGGCGTCGGAGCGGCAGGCGCTGCGCTGGCGAGGCGGGTCGGAGCGGCGGGCGTGGTCGCGGCCGGCGGTGTCGTCGCGCGCTCCTGCGGCTTCGGCGCAGCCGGCGGCGGCACGGCGGCCGCGATCGGCAGATTCGCACTGGCCGGGCTGCCCGCGATCGAGCGGCTCGGCGCCGAGCCAGTCGCGATCGGGCGGTTGCCATTGGCGTCGGCAGCGGCCGCCTGCGCCGGCGAGCCGTCGGGACGGATCGAGACGGTGCGGACCTTGCGCGGCTCGCCGAGGCCCGGCACCGGCGGCATCGGGGTCAAGGCGGGCTCGGGCATTACGATGCTGCGCTCGGCGCCACCAGGTGTCGGGACGGTGGCGGTTTCGCTCGAAGCGGTGCCCGGTCCGGGCAGAACCACCCGCGAGGGCATCGAGCGGGCCGCTTGCTGGATGTCAACCGGCTGCTCCTGGCTGTCGACGAGCTTGGTTTTGCCCTGCGGGTCTTCGGCGGAGCGCTCGTAGATCTGCTTGTTCTGGTTCGGAATTTCCCGGCCGCCTGGATTGGCGGGCTCGACCTTGACCGGGCCGCTATCGGCCGCGATCACCGGCGGCGCGCCGCTCTTCGAAGACGAGCCGCCGCGCAGCAGCATGGTTCCGCCGACGCCGATGACGCCAATGGCGATCACCGCAGCCGCCGCCCAGAGGCCCTTGCGAGAGCGCCGGGGCTCGAGATCGGGCAGGTCGTCTTCGGCATATTGAGGATGGTAGGTCTGCTGCCGCGCATCGAAGCCCTGGTCCGAAGCCTCGGCGTCATAGGCGGGTTCCTGCTGATAGACCGGCGCCCGGTAGAAGCCCTGCTCCTCGTCAAGGTCGCGCGCGGCTGGTGCCCCTTGGGCCGGCACCGGCCGGGAATAGGCGGCCGGCTCGGGATGAGCGTAATCCTGCTCCGCGGGCTCGTCGTCGTATTGATACTGTTGCCGGGGCTGAACCGGCGCGGCCGCGGGCTTGCGCTCGGGCTCGGTCCGGCGCAACAGGGCCTCGAACTCGTCGAGGGCGCCGCGCATCTCGGCCGGCGGCTCGGCGACGGGCGAAGGAGCCTGCGCCGTACGCGGCGGCACATAGACGGGCTGCTGCGGCACCACGGCGAAGCTGGGCTCCTGGCGCGTCGCCGGCGCAGCAGGCTGCTGCCTGCGCTCGGTGAAGATGTCCTTGAGCGGATCGTCCTGACTGACGATACGGGTCAGCTCCGCCAGCGGATCGGGCGAGTGCGCGGGGCGCTGCGCCTGCCCTGCCCCCCGAAGCTGGCGCTCGAGATCCTCGAGATCGAGCGCGAAACGATTCCTAGCTGGCTCACTCATGGTACGATCCATTCCAGCACAAGCCGCTTCCCCCTATGGAAGAACCGGGAACTCTGTGCGGTCAACCTGACCTTGTGCGCGCCGCCGGAATAGTGCCCCGTCAGCGCATCTCTTCCGGCGCCGCAACTCCGGCGACCGCCAGACCGGAAGCAAGGACGCTGCGCACCGCATGCACGAACGCCAATCTCGCCAAGGTCGACTTTCGATCAGTTTGATTAACGAACCGTAATTGCGGCGAGTCTTTGCCCTTGTTCCAGAGAGAATGGAACGCGCTCGCCAGTTCATGCACGAAGAATGCCACGCGATGCGGCTCGTGGGCCGTGGCCGCGCCTTCGATGATCCGCGGATAGGCGGCGATCATCTTCACGATGCCGACCTCGGCCTCATCCACCAGAATCGACAGATCCGCCTGCGACAATGCGGCGGGGGACAGGTCGAGATCGGGGAACGCCTCGCGGGCCTGCCGGAAGATCGAGGCGCAGCGCGCATGGGCATACTGGACATAGAAGACGGGATTGTCCTTCGACTGCTCGACCACTTTCGCAAGATCGAAGTCCAGGGTCGCGTCGTTCTTGCGGAAGATCATCATGAAGCGCACCGCGTCGCGGCCGACCTCGTCGATGACCTCGCGCAGCGTGACGAAGTCGCCGGAGCGCTTCGACATGCGCACCTGCTCGCCATTGCGCAGCAGCCTGACGAGCTGGCAGAGCTTGACGTCGAGCGAGCCCTCCCCGTTGGTCACGGCCTTCACCGCGGCCTGCATCCGCTTGACGTAACCGCCATGGTCGGCGCCCCAGACGTCGATCATCTCGGCAAAGCCGCGCGTGAACTTCGAGCGGTGATAGGCGATGTCGTTGGCGAAATAGGTATAGCTGCCGTCCGACTTGAGCAGCGGCCGGTCGACATCGTCGCCGAACTGCGTGGCGCGGAACAGCGTCTGCTCGCGATCCTCCCAGTCCTCGTCCTTCTGGCCCTTGGGCGGCGGCAGGCGGCCTTCATAGACCAGGTCACGCGCGCGCAGATCCTCGATCGTCTCAGCGACGGCATCCTTGTTGCCGTCGACGGCCTGCAGCGAGCGCTCCGAGAAGAAGACGTCGTGGACGACGCCGAGCGCGGCGAGATCGTCGCGGATCATCGCCATCATGCCGTCGATGGCGGCCTGCCGGACGAGCGGCAGCCACTCGCTCTCGGATTTGTCCTTCAGCGCCGGACCGTACTGCTTCGCCAGCGTCTCGCCGACCGATTTGAGGTAGTCGCCCGGATAGAGCCCCTCGGGAATCGCCCCGATATCCTCGCCCAGCGCCTCGCGATAACGCAGGAAGGCCGAGCGGGCGAGCACGTCGACCTGCGCGCCGGCATCGTTGATGTAGTATTCGCGCGTCACATCATGGCCGGCGAAGGCGAGCAGGCGGGCGAGCGCGTCGCCGAACACCGCGCCGCGGCCATGGCCGACATGCATCGGCCCGGTCGGATTGGCCGAGACGTATTCGACATTGATCTTCGGCGCAGGCTTGGCCCTGCCGCGGCCATAGTCGAGACCCGTCTCGATCGCGGATTTCAGGATCGCAGTGAACACCGCCGGCTGCAGCGTCAGATTGATGAAGCCCGGCCCGGCGATCTCGGCCTTTGCGATCTCGGGATCGCGCGACAACTCCTCCACCAGCAACGCGGCCAGCGCGCGCGGATTGGTGCCGGCCTCCTTGGCGAGCACCATCGCGGCGTTGGTGGCGAGGTCGCCATGCGCCGGGTCCTTGGTCGGCTCGACCACGACACGCCCGAGATTGAGCCCGGCGGGAAGCGCGCTTCGCTCGGCAAGCGCCCAGAGCGCGGCGTGAAGGCGAGCGGAATAGGTCTCGAACAGGTTCATCGTGGTCATCTTGTCGGCAGGAAACTTCCGAGCCCTCATCCTGAGGAGCGTTCTGCGAAGCGCGTCTCGAAGGATGATCCAGGAGGCTCCGGAAACCGCTGGAGCATCCTTCGAGACGCGGCCTTCGGCCGCTCCTCAGGATGAGGGCTCACCAAGCTCGAACATTTTTGTACGGCCGCCCGGCCCTATCGCAGCGAGGGGGTGACGTCAAACAGGCGGCGATGCTCGTCGAGCGCGTACCAGTCGGTCATGCCGGCGATATAGTCGGCGATACGGCGCATCCGGCGATGCTCATCGAGCCCGTCGCAACCCGCCGCCCACTCCTGCGGCATCGCCAAGGGATCGGCGCTGAAGCGCGCAAACAGCTCCCGCACCACCTGCGCGGCCTGGGCGCGGATCGGCGCGATGCGCGGATGACGGTACATATTGGGGTAGAGAAAGCCCTTGATGTCCCGGTCGGCCGCCTCGATCGCCGCGGAGAAGGCCACGACCGGCTGCCCTGCCCGCCTGATCGCATCGGCCTCAGTGGGCGCGAGCGCCTCGAGCCGCCGCTGCGATTCTGCGATCACATCCTCGACGAAGCGGGTGATGACGCGCCTGACGAGCTCATTGGTCAGGCGCGCTTTTTCGAGCCCCGGATGCAGCCGCTCGATCTCGTCGAGCAGCCCGGCCAGGAACGGCACCGAGCGCAGGGCGGCATGGCCGRACAGCCCGGCCCGCAAGCCATCGTCAATGTCGTGGGCGTTGTAGGCGATGTCGTCGGCGAGCGCGGCGGCCTGCGCTTCGGCCGACGCATAGCTGTCTAGCCAGAGATCCTGCCGATGCTGGTATTCGACAATCGCCGCCGGAATGCCGGTTTTGGCGTAGCGCGCCGTCGGCTTCCCTTCGGGGTCGAGCAGCGGGCCGTTGTGCTTGACCAGCCCTTCCAGCGTCTCCCAGCTCAGGTTGAGCCCGTCGAAATCGGCATAGCGTTGCTCGAGCCGGGTCACGATCCTCAGCGTCTGGGCGTTGTGGTCGAAACCGCCGAACCCCGCCATGCATTCGTCGAGCGCATCCTCGCCGGTATGGCCGAAGGGCGTGTGGCCGAGGTCATGGGCCAGCGCCAGCGCCTCGGCCAGATCCTCGTCGAGACCGAGCGCGCGCGCCAGCGCGCGGGCGATCTGGGCCACCTCGATCGTGTGGGTCAGCCGCGTGCGGTAATGGTCGCCCTCATGCGAGACGAAGACCTGCGTCTTGTGCTTGAGCCGTCGGAAGGCGGTCGAATGGATGATGCGGTCGCGATCGCGCTGGAATTCGCCCCGCGTCGCCGAGGCGGGCTCACCGACGAGCCGGCCGCGGCTCATGCTGGAGCGGCACGCATAAGGAGCGCGCCAGCGCTCACCGGGCTCAGCGCCCGCTGAGAAGACCGATGTCGGGATGTGCGGATGCGGCATGGCAGCCTCGTCGCCGCCCCGTGCTTGTAGAGGCGCTGCCGGGCCATTACCTTTACGGACAACCAGGGTGCAAGGAACATCTGCCCATGTCGACCGATCTTGCGGTCAACCCGCGCGGCATCGCGGTGACGGCAAACGCCGCGAAACGGATTCTCTCGGTGATGGCAAAGGAGCCGCCGGGCGCGATGCTGCGCGTCAGCGTCGCCGGCGGCGGCTGCTCCGGCTTCCAATATGTCTTCGATATCGAGGAGAAGAAAGCGCCCGACGATCTCGTCATCGAGCGCGATGGCGCGACCGTCGTGATCGACGAAACCTCGCTCGACCTGCTCGAAGGCTGCACCATCGACTTCGTCGACGACCTGATCGGCCAGTCCTTCCGGATCACCAATCCGAACGCAACCAGCTCCTGCGGCTGCGGCACGTCCTTCGCGGTCTGAGCCGGTTCAGGCCGCGTCCTCGGCCGCAGCGCTGGCCGCAGGCCGCGCCGTCATCTTGCCCAGCCGCGCCACGGAGCTGCTCAGGACCACATTGCCGAAGGCGCGCAAGAGGTCGCGGTCGAGCTTGTCGCCCATGCCGATCAATGTGGCGAAGGCTTCCTCCGGCGACATGGGTGCCTTGTAGGAACGGCGTTCGATCAGCGCGGCATAGATGTCGCAGATCGTGATCATCCGGACCGGATCGGGAATTCTGTCGGCGCCGATGCCATGCGGGTAGCCGGAGCCGTCGAGCATCTCGTGATGCGACAGCACGGCGGCGAGCACCGCCGGCGCGAAACCGCCCTGCGCGACCAGCATGTCGTGCCCGATCTGCGGGTGCTGGCAGATGACGGCACGCTCCGCCGGCGTCAGGCGTCCTGGCTTGCGCAGGATCTCGAGCGGGATTCGCGCCTTGCCGACATCATGCAGCACGGCGGCCGTCGTCATCAATTGCCGGTCGCTCTCGCCGAAGCCGAGCTTGCGGGCGAAGGCGGCGACCAGTCCAGAGACCAGAAGGCAGTGCTGGTAGGTGGCGTCGTCATGCTGCCAGACCATATCCAGCCAGGCATCGAGATTGCCGTCATCGGCCGCCCGGTTGATCGCCTCGACACTGTCGTTGATCGCCTGAACGGGCAGCGGCCCGTCGGAGCCGGCGGCTTCGAGCAGGCCGGCGAATGCGGCGGAAGCCCTGACGAATCGCCGCTGCAGAACCGTTTCCGGCCCACTGTCCCGCAGCAAACCGAGCATGGCCCCGACCTTGTCGAGCAGCGCCGACGGCGGCGTTTCGGCCGGCAGGATCGCCTGGGCCCCGAGGGCGTTGGCCTGCATCTGGCTGCGCGGTGACATGTCCCGCAGAAGGAAGAGGAAGGGGGCGCCGGACTGTCGGTGAGGCGCGAGCGCCGCGCTCGCCGAGACGATCGTCGCGGGCCGGGAGAGATCGAGATCGACGATGAGCAAACGACCAGCAGCCTTGCGGATCTCCTCGATCTCCGCGGGGTCAAAGGCCCTGCACGCTCCCCAGACCGAGAGCGCGCGTTGCAGCGACTGACGCTGCTGATCACGATCGCTGACGAGAAGGACGATGGCGCTAGGTCTCCGGCAAGACCTCCATCTTAGCCCGGCCGATTGACGAAGCGTAAAAACCGCAGCCGGAATTCGCGCCAGGCGGGTGCCGGCGCGATAAAAAACCGGCAAGGGACGATAACCTTGCCGGCGTGCTTACCGGATTCTCAATTTAGAGCTCCCAACAACCCCAGAGGGGTTTCGATGGGGTTTGTCGAAGGCCCTCAGTGCGATGCAGCGGCGCCGCCCGGCTCGAGCCGAATCTCCGCAGCCATGAGCCCCTTCGGCCCCGGTCCGTAGCGCACCAGCACGGTCTGTCCCGGAATGAGCTCGACGAGCCCGTAGCGGCGCAGCGTCTCCATATGCACGAACACGTCCGGCGCCCCTTCGCCCTTCGAGACGAAGCCGAAGCCGCGCAGCCGGTTGAACCACTTCACCACCATCGGCTCCAGGCCGCTCGTCGGCGCCACGGTGACGTTGGTGCGGGCGAGCGGCATCTCCGAGGGATGCCGCGCCACTGTCGTATCGATCGAGAGAACGCGGACCGCCTGACGCCCCCGCGGCTTCTCGACCGCCTCGAGCACGATGCGAGCGCCTTCCGCTATCGCATTGAATCCGTCGCGTTTCAGGGTCGTGACATGGAGCAGCACATCCGCCCCGCCGGTCTCGGGAACGACGAAGCCGTAGCCCTTCGACACGTCGAACCATTTGACGTAGCCGCTGGTCTCGACCGGGACCTCCGAGGCGTGAGGGCTTGGCCCATCGAGGCGCACGACACGGTTGAGTGACTGGATGGGACCCATCGGTGGTCGCCCGCTCTCACCGAATTCGTCGGACATTTGCCGCTCACCCCACGCAGAACGTCTTGATTCGTGACATTACGATAGCACTGCTGCGGATTCGGGGAACACCCCCGAAGATCTCGTCCACATAATCTCCAGCGGAAAGTTCACTTTTCCATCGGGAAAGCTGGAGCCGTGAGCGAGTCGGTGCCTTGTCCCGGATCGGCGCGGCCCTGCGGTGCAGGCCTGTCGCTCAGGACAGGAGCGGCGCCAGGGCCTTGCCGCTTTCGGCCCGGATCACGAGATCGGCGATCGCGTCGAGCTCCGTCGGCTCGCGGTTGAGGATGACGAGCCTCGCCCCCTGCCGTTTGGCGATGACGGGCAACGTCGCCGCCGGAAAGACCACGAGCGACGAGCCGACGACGAGGAAGAGGTCGCATTCCAGCGCCATTCCTTGCGCCCGCATCATCGCCTCCTGCGGCATCGCCTGCCCGAAGGAGATCGTCGCGGATTTCACCGGCCCGGTGCACATCAAACAGGACGGCGGCTCGCCCGTCGCCTCGAAGGCCGGCCGGATCGCGGCGAGCTCATGCCGCCAGCCGCAATCGAGGCAGGTCGCATAGGTGCCGTTGCCGTGAAGTTCGATCACCTGCTCCTCCGGCACGCCGGAAGCCTGGTGCAGCCCGTCGATGTTCTGCGTCACGATGGCGGGCGAGCGCCCATCCGCCACGAGTCGCGCCAAAGCGCGATGGCCGATATTGGGCTGCGCGTCGCGGTAATGGTCGTCCATCGTGAATTTGCGTCGCCAGGCCTCCCTGCGCGCCTCTCGGCTCGTCACGAAGGCCTCGAACGGGATCGGCTTGTTGACCATCCAGGGCGAGCCCGGCGAGCGGAAATCCGGCACGCCCGATTCGGTCGAGATGCCCGCGCCGGTAAAGCTGACGATCCGGTCCGCGCGATCCAGCATGGCATGCAGCTCGGCGATCGCATCCTCTGTCTCGTCCTGCATCGGCTCGCCCGGTTTATGGAAGTGGAACACCTCCAGATATGGAACGCTGCTGCGACGCTTCCAAGGCGATTGACGCAAGGCCGGCGCCGCAGCAAACCAGACAGACCATGCCGACACTCACTCCCGCGCTGAATCCCGACCTGATCGATACCGGCACTCCGCCGATTCCGGAGGCACAGGGCTGGGCCACGTCCTATGACGGCCGCCATGGACCGCTGATCGACCTGTCGCAGGCCGTGCCCGGCTCGGCCCCGCCGGAAGCGCTGCTGCGGAAGCTGGCGGAAGCGGCGGCGGAGCCCGGCAGCGCCCGCTATGGCGGCATCACCGGCGATGCCGCTTTGCGTGAGGCCTATGCCGCCGAGATCGCGGGCATCTATGGCGCGCCCTTCACGCCGGCGGAGATCGCGATCACGTCGGGCTGCAACCAGGCCTATGTCGTGACGATGATGGCGCTGGCCCGGGCCGGCGACAACGTGCTGCTGCCGACGCCCTGGTATTTCAACCACGAGATGACGCTGACCATGCTCGGCGTCGAGGCGCGCCCGCTGCCCTGCACGCCCGAATCCGGCTTCGTGCCGGATGTCGCCACTGCCGAGGCGCTGATCGACGAACGCACCCGCGCCATTGTGCTGGTGACGCCGAACAACCCGACCGGCGCCGTCTATCCGCCGCAGACCATCGCCGCCTTCGCCGCGCTCTGCGCAAGGCGCGGCCTCTGGCTCGTGCTCGACGAAACCTATCGCGACTTCCTGCCCGAGGGCCTTGCCAGGCCGCATGAGGTTTTCTGCGCAAGCGACTGGCAGGATTCCGTGATCGGCCTCTACAGCTTCTCGAAGGCCTATGCCGTTCCGGGCTGGCGCCTCGGCGCGATCACGGCCGGCGAACAAGTCCTCGCCCAGATCGGCAAGGTGCTCGACTGCGTGCAGATCAGCCCCGTCCGGGCCGGTCAGGCCGCCGTGACCTGGGGCATCGACGGCATCCGCGACTGGCGCGAGCGCAACCGCGCCGAGATCAACACCCGCGCCGGCCTCTTCCGCGAGACTCTGGCGCCGCTGAACGGCTGGCGCGTGCTCTCGGCCGGAGCCTATTTCGCCTATGTCGCGCATCCCTTCGCGGGCGCAAAGGCGGCCGAAATCGTCCGCCGGCTGGCGCAGGAGCGCGGCGTGCTCGCCCTGCCCGGCCCCTATTTCGGCCCCGGACAGGAAAACCATCTGCGCATCGCCATCGCCAATGTCGCCGCCGACCGGATCGGATTGCTGGGCGAGCGGCTCAGAGACTTTTCGTTCTGATCTGATCTGAACGCCGTCATCCCGGACAAGCCGCGATAGCGGCGCTGATCCGGGATCCATCGAAGGGCGCTGCGCTCCATGATGGATTCCGGGCCTCCGCTTCGCTCCGCCCGGAATGACACGATGGTTCCAGGGCCTAAAGGCTTACCGAAACATCTCCGCATAACGGTCCCGGTAGGCCCAGACCAGCGGCAGCCCCAGGACGACGAGGACCGCCGCCACCGGCAGACCCTGCGGGTTGATCGTGGCGTGGAAGAGCACGATTACCGCCATCACCGGCGCGATCAGCGCGAGCCCGAAGGCCGGCACGACGTTGGAGATCAGGCTCAGGCCCCCGGTCAGGTTGATCGCCTTCACGAAGGGCCAGAAGAAGCCGGAATCCTGCAAGGCCGCCTCGAAGGCAGCGCCCCGCGCGCTGGTCGGCGGATGGATCAGGTTCATGCCCGTAGCGAGCCACCAGAAACCGTCGACGGCGCTGATGAGGAAAATCAGCCCAAGCAGGATGCGCGGGGCGGTGACGAGAAGAAAATTCTTCATGGGAATCCAGGCC
>NZ_JBFRDQ010000100.1:0-14365 GCF_052113865.1 Allobosea sp. TAB14
GCTCGCGGATCATCCCGAAGCCGAGCGCATCAACGCCTTCCACCCGCTCGCCCGACTCGCCTGGCTGGCCGAGGAGGAGGAGGCCTGCTTCAGGGCGCTGGCCAGCGTGCTCGAGCCGAAGGACTGGCTGAATTTCCGCCTCACCGGCAGGCAGGCGGGCGACCCCATCTCGATGGCGCGGCTGATGGCCTGCACCGAGTTGACGGGAGATGGCGACGCGCTCTCGGCCCTCGGCCTGAAGCCTTCGATCATTCCACCGGCACTGGAGCCTTGCGCGGTGCTTGGGCCGGTCCAGCCGGGTCTGCCCGGCGCGCTCGGGCGATTGGCGGGTGTGCCGGTCTTCTGCTCGTCCAGCGATACCTGGGTCGCCGTGACCGGGCTGGGCGCGATGCGGCCCGGCTTCGCCTACAACATCTCAGGCACCACCGAAGTCCTCGGCGTCGTCGGCGAGCAGGCCGCTGCCACTGAGGGCCTGCTGACGGTCGACTGGCGCGGACTCTGGCAGCTCGGCGGCCCCAGCCAGAACGGCGCCGACACCGCCGCCTGGCTGGTGTCCCTGCTCGGCGGCACGGAGCGCGGCTTCGCGGATGTCGGCGACGGCATCGGCAAGCTGCTCGCCGGGCGGCGCCACCCGCAACCATTGGTCTTCCTGCCCTATCTCCAGGGCGAGCGCGTGCCCTATTGGAACCCGGCCTTGCGCGGCGCCTTCCTCGGACTTGGCCGCCAGCATGGCGCGACAGATCTCGCTTTTGCCGTTCTGGAAGGTGTCGCCTGCCTCAACCGCATCGTGCTGGAACGGGCCGAGGCCGCGCTCGGCGCCCCGGTCGGCGAGATCCGCTTCGGCGGCGGTGCCGCTTCCAACCCGGTCTGGGCGCAGATCAAGGYCGATCTCTGCAACCGCCCGGTCGTGGTCGGTGCCGCGAAGGAACCCGGCTTGCTCGGCGCCGCCATCATCGCCTGGACGGGGCTCGGCCGCTTCCCCTCGCTCGCGGCGGCGCAGGAGGCGCTCGTCACCCCCGCCCGGCGCTACGAACCTGATCCGGCTCGTCGCGGAGCCTATAACGCCCTGTTTGCCGTCTTCCGCCGGGCCGAGGCCGCGCTCGCGCCGATCTCGGCCGATCTCGCCGGGCTCTCGCGCAGCGCCGGCAGCCTGCCCGGCATCCATGCCACGCCATCGTCTCCGTAAGGACCCGACGCCATGAAGACCCTCGTCCAGACCGAATATGGCCGCGACCATCTGCTGGTCGGCTGCGTCCATACGCTCGCCCTGCCCGGCACGCCGCTCTACGACCGCAGCGGCGGCATGCGGAAGATCGTCAAGCAGGCGAAGGAAGAGGCCAGGATCCTGGAGGAGACCGGCTTCCACGCTTTGCTCTACACCAATGAATCCGACATGCCCTATGAGGCCAACATGCCGGTCGAGGTCGTCGCGGCGATGACCGAGGTGATCGCCGAATGCCAGGCCCAGACGAAGCTGCCGCACGGCGTCAACATGCTGATCGACCCGCCCGCCTCCATCGCCGTTGCCCATGCCACGGGCGGGCGCTTCGTGCGCGCTTTCCTGACCGGGCTGCTCGCCGGCGATATCGGCATGATGACGCCGGACGGTGCCCGCGCGTTGCGCCTGCGTGCCAATCTCGGCGCGGAAAACATCCGCATTATCTGTAACGTCACGCCGGGCTTCTCGATCAATCTCGACACGCGCCCGGTCGAGCAGCATGCCTCGGGCGCGGTCTTCATCGGGCTCGCGGATGTCGTCTGCGTCGGCGGCCCGGCCGCCGGCAAGGAAGCGGACATCTCGGTGATCGAGCGCGTCGCCAAGCAGGTCCCGGATACGCCCGTCGCGGTCGGTACCGGCGTCGCCGAGGAGAATATCGCCCGGCTCTCGGAGGTCGCCGACATCTTCATCATCGGCACCTCGATCAAGAAAGACCGCCAGACTCTGAATCCGGTCGATCCGAAGCGCGCCCACGCCCTGGTGCGCGCCTATGAAGCCCGCAAGGCGGCCTGAGATGACCAGGCCCACCACGACCAAGCCCGTCACGCTCATCACCRGCGCCTCCGGCGGCATCGGCTCGGTCCTCGCCACGACGCTCGCGGCTGCCGGCCATCGCCTCCTGCTCTGCGGGCTCGATCAGGCCGGGCTCGATGCGCTCTCCGCCGACATCACGGCCGCAGGCGGCGAAGCGCAAACGCTGGCCGGCGATGTCCGCGAGCGCGACTTCGCGCAGGCGGCGATCGATCTCGCCGCCACGCGCTTCGGCCGGCTCGACCATCTCGTGACCGGCGCCGGCGCCTCGCGCCCCGTGCCGCTGGTCGAGATGGAGGATGACGAGTGGGACAGGCTCGTCGACATCAACCTTTCGGCCGTCTTCCGCATCTCGAAAGCCGCCGCCCGCCAGATGATCGACCAAAGCGAGGGCGGCTCGATCGTCCACATCTCCTCGATCGCCCACAGCAATGGCGGCGCCAATCTCGCCTATGGCTCGGCCAAGGGCGGCGTCGCGACCCTCACCTACGGCATGGCCCAGCAGCTCGGGCCGCATGGAATCCGCGTGAATGCGGTTGCGCCGGGCATCATCGATACGCCAATGGTGCGCAACGGATTCGCTCAGCAGTTCAACGCGCTGGTCGAGGGCGCGGCGCAGCGGACGCCGCTGGGAAGACTGGGACGGCCCGAGGATGTCGCCAACGTGATCGCTTTCCTGCTTTCGGACGGCGCCGCCTTCGTCACCGGCGCGCTGATCCCGATCACCGGCGGCATCGAGATCCTGTCGCCGATCTCGACCATCGCGAAGGGAGCCTGAACCGGATGGGCGGCGTCTACCTGCGCGAATTGATCGGCCGCTACGGCACGGCGCTCGCCGGGCTGGCGCTGATCCTGTTCTTCCTGATCTTCGCGCCGAATTTCGCTACGGCGACCAATATCGTCAACGTGCTGAAGGATACGAGCTTCCTCGCCATCCTGGCGCTGGGTTTCACGCTTGCCTTCATCGTGGCTGAGCTCGATCTCTCCGTCGCCGAGGTCGCGAGCCTTGCCGCGGTGGTCTGCGGCTGGCTGATCAAGCTCCAGTATCCTCCGGCCGCAGCGGTGGCGACGGCGCTGGCAGTCGGCGTGGTCTTCGGCACGCTCAATGGCTTCGGGGTGACGCGGCTGCGCATCCCCTCCCTGATCATGACGCTGAGCACCGGCGCCATCGCGCGGGGCTGCGCCTTCATGATCACGCAGGGCGTCGCCTTCACCGGCCGCTGGCCGATCCAGTTCACCGGGCTGGCGCGCGGCACCAGCTTCGGCATTCCCAATCTCGTGCTCTGGCTGGCGGGCGCCACGCTCTTCGCCTGGGGGCTGGTCAAATGGACCCGCACCGGCGCCCATATGGTCGCGACCGGCGAGGCGGACGAGGCAGCGCGGCTCGCCGGCATCGCGACCGCGCGGATGAAGCGCATCGGCCTCCTGCTCGCCGGCGTCTTCGCCGGCATCATGGCGGTGCTGCTCGCCGCCAACCTGTCCTCGGCCGCGCCGAACATGGCGGGCGACTACCTGCTCTATGCCATYGCCGCCGTGCTGCTCGGCATGACGATGTTCGAACCCGGCAAGCCCAAYGTGSCCGGCACGGTCTTCGCGGCGCTGGTGCTGAAAGTGCTCGGCAATGGCTTGGTGCTGCTCGGCGCCGCCTATTACGTTCAGGACATCATGCTCGGCGCGATCATGATCGGCTCCGTCGCCTTCTCGGCCAGCGCGATCCGGAAGGTGGCGTTCAAGGTCTGACATCCAGAATCTGCGCTCAAAGAAACAGAAGAGGGGAGTTCACATGTTCGGTTTGCGCAAAATGCTGGTCGCGGCGGCCGCGCTCCTGGCGCTCGGCCAATCCGCCGGCGCCTTCGAGCTCGGCGTCATCGGCTTCCAGTTCTCGTCGGAGACGCATGCCCGCGTCGCCAACGCGGCGGCGGCCGCCGCCAAGGCCAAGGGCTGGAACGTCACGCTGCTGAATTCGGAAGGCGCGCTGCCCAAGCACGCCGAGCAGTTCGACGCGCTGATCGCCAAGAAAGTCGACGCGATCATCATCGCCATGGGCAAGCCGGTCGAGGCCGACGCCCAGTTCAAGGCGGCCAAGGATGCCGGCATCCCGGTGATCACCGTGCAATCGGGGTCTAGCCCGCATGCGCTCTTCGACATCCAGTCGAACGAATACAAGATCGGCGCCGATGCCGCGCTCTACCTGCTCGGCCAGCTCGGTTATCAGGGCAACATCCTGACCTCGCGCTTCGACCTCAACGTCGCCTCGCGCATCCGCGGCAAGATCCTCGACGCCGTGCTCTCCGAGAACCAGGCGGTGAAGGAGCTCGGCAAGTTCTCGATGGGCCGCACCCAGAGCTGGCGCGACGATGTCCGCTCCGGCATGCAGGCGCTGCTCCTGCAGAACCAGGGCAAGGTCAACGGCATCTGGGCCTCCTTCGACGGGCAGGCCTACATCATTGACGACCTGCTGCAGGCCCAGGGGATCAAGAAGGGCCAGATCCCGCTCGTCTCGGTCGATGGCGGCCAGGAGAGCTATGAGCGCATCGCCGACCCCAGCTCGACCTTCATGGCGACCGTCGCCGTGCCTTTCGAGGAGATGGGCAAGAAGGCGGTCGATGCCGTCCAGACCATCGTCGTCGAGAAGAAGCCGAAGGAGACCGTCGCCAGCGGCCCCTATCTCTTCATGGACGCCGTGCTCGTCGACAAGAACAACGTCCAGCAGTTCCTGAAGAAGTGAGTGCTCTTCCTTCTCCCCTCGGGGGAGAAGGTGGCTCGACGAAGTCGAGACGGATGAGGGGTCGTGCTGYGATTTCCGGTTTGCGTCGGCAAAGGCAGCATTGGAAGCGTCGAGAGACCCCTCACCCCACCCCTCTCCCGCAAGGGGCGAGGGGGCAAGTTGCGCCAAGCCGCCCCGCCCCAGAACTGGTTTGAAGCGATGACCGCACCCACCCCCCTCCTCTCCCTGCGCGGCATCGGCAAGAGCTACGGCGCCGTCGTCGCCGTGCGCGAGGTCGATCTCGATATCTTCCCGGGCGAGGTGGTCGCGTTGTGCGGCGACAACGGCGCCGGCAAGTCGAGCCTGATCAAGGTGATCTCCGGCGCCGAGGAGGCGACCAGCGGCACCATCAGCATGCGCGGAAAGCCGGTCGTCTTCGGCTCGCCGCACGACGCGCTTGGCCATGGCGTCGCAACGATCTATCAGGATCTGGCGCTCGCCCCGCGCCTCTCCATCGCCCAGAACGTCTTCATGGGCTCGGAGCTGACGAAGCCCGTGCTGCTGCCCTTTCTGCGCGTGCTCGACAAGAAGAGGATGATCGCGGAATCGCGCCGCTATCTGTCGCAGCTCTCCGCCGCCGTCACCGACATGACGCGCCCGGTCGAGCGGCTCTCGGGCGGCCAGCGCCAGGCGGTGGCGATCTCGCGCGCACTGCGCTGGAACGCCGAGATCATCATCATGGACGAGCCGACGGCGGCGCTCGGCGTCAAGGAAAGCGCGCTCGTCCTCGACCTCATCCGCAAGCTCAAGGCCGACGGGCGCACCGTCATCCTGATCAGCCACAACATGCGCGACGTGGTGGCATTGGCCGACCGCGTCGTCATCATGGGCGCAGGGCGCAAATATGTGGACCGGCCGCTCGGCGACCTCACCGCCGACGATATCGCCCATATGATCATGTCCGGCAACGCCAAGGCGGCCTGACAAAATGCCCGAAGCGATCATCATCGACACCGACCCGGGGCAGGACGACGCCGTTGCCCTGCTGCTCGCTTTCGCCAGCCCGGGCGAAATCGACCTCAAGGCGATCACCACCGTCGCCGGCAACGTCCCGGTGGCGCAGACCACCACGAACGCGCTGCGCATCCGCGACCTCGGCCAGCGCGGCGACATCCCGGTCTATCGCGGCGCCGAGGGACCGCTCGTCTTCCCGCTCGAAACCGCCGAATTCGTCTGCGGCCCGGACGGCTTGGCGGGAGCAGACCTTCCCGCCCCTGCCAGCGAGGCCGCGCCGGGCCATGCCGTCCAGGAGATCATCGATCTCTGCCGCACGGCTCCCGAAGATGGCGTCACGCTTTGCCCGCTCGGGCCGCTGACCAATCTGGCGCTGGCCTTTCGGCTCGCGCCGGACATCCTGCCCAAGGTCAGGCGCATCGTGCTGATGGGCGGCGCGATCGGCCTCGGCAACATCACGCCTGCCGCCGAATTCAACGTTCATGTCGATCCGCATGCGGCGGCAATCGTCTTCGGTTGCGGCCGGCCGATCGTGATGTTCGGCCTCGGCGTCACCTTGCAGGCCATCGCCAGCCACGACCAGATCGCCCGTATCGGCACGCTCGGCAGCGCCACGGGCAAGGCCATCTCGGGCATGCTGACCCGCCCGCGCCCCGGCGGACTCGGCAGCGACGGCCACCCGATGCACGACCCCTGCGTCATCGCCTTCTTGCTCTGGCCGGAACTCTTCGAAGGTCGCGACTGTTTCGTCGCGGTCGAGACCGGCGACGGGCCGCTACGCGGCCGCACCACCATCGACTGGAACGGCCGGCTCAAGCGCGCGCCCAACGCTCATGTCGTCTCGGCCGTGAAGGCCCATGAGCTGTTCGAGCGGATGATCGAACGCCTCGCCACCCTGCCCTGAAGGATCGCCCCATGCCGCATTTCGTCGAAGCGTTGCAGCAGGAGGCGGCGGACGCCATCGCGCGGATGCAGGAAACCGCGCTCCGGGCGCGCCATGCCCATGCCCGCGCCGAACTGATGCGCCACATGCTGACCACCGCCCGCAAGGTGAAGCACAAACCGAAAGCGGAAGCCGTCGAGACCGTGGTGCGCGAATGGATGGACGCCTGGAACCTTGCCCGCAGCGACTGGCCGCACATCGCCCGCGAGATGGAAGCCTTCACCGAGGCCTTCCACGATTACGCCAACGACCCGAGCGACGCCCATGACGAGCGTTTGCGCGAGACCTGCGCCGCGCTCGACATCGTGCTGGAGAAGGAGGGCACCTCGATCTCCGACCAGATGGCCTTCCGCTCGCAATGCGCCCATCGCTGGTGGGAGCTGGTGAAGCCGGTCCCTGACGACCTGCCCGGCCGCAAGCCGCGGCCTTCGGTGCCCGAGCTTGAATCCGGCAAAGCATTCTGGGAAGCCAGCTGCGCCGATTTCTGCCGGTAGCTCTCCGTCATTGCGAGGACCAAGGCCTCGCTCGYAATGACGGCTGACGCTCAACCCTCGACGAATTGCATCCGGTGCAGCCGCGCATAGGCGCCGTCGCGCGCCAGCAAAGCGTCATGGCTGCCGGTCTCGACGATCCTGCCCTCGTCCATCACCACGATCAGGTCGGCCTCGCGGATGGTCGAGAGCCGATGCGCGATGACCAGGGTCGTGCGCCCCTTCATCAGCCGCGCCAGCGCCTGCTGGACGAGGCGCTCCGATTCGGTGTCGAGCGCGCTCGTCGCCTCGTCGAGCAGAAGGATCGGCGCGTCCTTCAGGATCGCACGGGCAATCGCGATGCGCTGGCGCTCGCCACCGGAGAGCTTGTGGCCGCGCTCGCCGACGGAGGCGTCGTAGCCGCCCGGCATCGCCGTGATGAAGTCATGCGCCGCCGCAGCCTGCGCCGCCGCGACGATCTCGGCCTCGCTCGCGCCCGGCCGTCCGAAGGCGATATTGGCCCGCACCGTATCGTCGAAGAGCACGACATCCTGGCTGACGACGCCGATCTGGTGGCGCAGGCTCTTCAAGCTCACATCGCGCAGATCCTGCCCGTCGATCTCGATACGCCCCCCGGTCGGATCGTAGAGGCGCGGCACCAGCGCGAGCAGCGTCGACTTGCCGGAGCCCGAACGCCCGACCAGCGCCGTGGTCTTGCCGCCCTGCGCCACGAGGTCGATTCCTTCCAGCGCGCGCTGATCCTCGCGATAGCGGAAGCGCAGATGCCGGAAGGCGATGCCGCCGGAGGAGACCGCCAGCGGCTTCGCGCCCGGCCGGTCGAGGATCTGGGGCTTCTCGTCGAGCAGCGCGTAATAGCGCTTCAACGAGGCGCCGGCCTCCTGCACGATGGCGTTGAGATTGCCGAGCGAGCGCATCGGCTGGGCCGCGAGCAGCAGGGCCGAAACATAGCCGGTGAAATCGCCAACGGTGGACGAGCCCGAGGTGATGCGCACGCCGATCGCGGCGAGCACGCCCGCGACCGCCATGCCGCCCCCGACCTCCAGCAGCGGATCGAGCCGGCCGCGCGCATTGGCGGCCTTCATCTTGAGCGCCCGGATCGTCTCGAAGGCGCTGGCCGCGCGCTGCTTCAGATAGGGCTCGAGCGAATCGGTCTTGGCGACGCGCGCGCCCTGCAGGCTTTCGGTGACGAGGCTCGCCATGATGCCCGTCTGCTCTTGCTGGGAATTGGCCATGCGCCGGAGCTTCTTGCCGATCCGGCCGATCGGATGGGCGATCACGGGCGCGATCAGCAGCACGACCAGCGTCATCTGCCAGTCGATCCAGAACAGCGCGCCGATCAGCGCGATCGCCGTCACCACATCGCGGATGGCGATGTTGACGATGCGCGTCAGCGCTTCCTTGACGAAGGTGAAATCGGTGGTGAAGCGCTGCGTCAGCGAGGCCGGGTTCTCCTTCTGAAGCTGCGCGAGATCGGCATCGATCAGATGGCCGTAAAGCTCCGTCTGCATGTCCGCCTCGATCCGGCTGACGACGGTATTGGTCATCACCGTCTGGGCCAGCAGCGAGAAGCCCTTGATCGCGGTCACGATGACCACCACGGTCGCGACGGCGTTGATCACGCCGATATCGTAGTTGATCGACTTGGAGACCAGTCGCTCCATGCGCCGCACGAACCCGGTCGATTCGGCGGCCAGCGGATCGGCGAAGGCATCGAAGGCCGCCTTGATCAGCAGCGGATAGAAGCTCGTCGTCGCCGCGATGACCACGACCAGCGCCAGGATCATCGCCATCTGCGGCAGGTAGCGGCTGATCTGCTCGCGCCAGACGCGGGCGAAGAGCGCGAGGGTGTCGTCGGTGACGCGGCCGATCTTCATGGGCCGCGCCCTACCATGCCGGGCCGGCAAGCGCCACTGGCGTGGATGGGACGGGCAATGTGGCAATCGGGTCTTGCTCCGGACACGAAGCTGTCATCCCATGGCCCGAACGATTCAGGAGACTCCATGCCTTCGACCCCGCCGGCGCAGCCGGGCCAGAGCTTCGCCGAGATCGATACGCCTGCGCTGCTGCTCGATCTCGATGCCTTCGAGCGCAATCTCGTCGCCATGGCCGCCTTCAGCGAGGCTCACGGCATTCGTCTGCGGCCTCACGCCAAGACCCATAAGAGCCCGGAGATCGCGCTGCGCCAGATCGCCCATGGCGCCGTCGGGCAATGCTGCCAGAAGGTCTCGGAGGCGGAGATCCTCGTCGCCGGCGGCGTCGGTGACGTGCTGGTGACCAACGAGATCGCGAGCCCCGCCAAGCTGGACCGCCTCGCCATCCTCGCGCGCAGCGCCAAGATCGGCCTTTGCGTCGATCACGCCGACGGCGTGCGCGAGGCGGCCGCGGCTGCCGCGCGCCATGACGTGGTGCTCGACGTCATGGTCGAGATCGATGTCGGCGGGCGCCGCTGCGGCGTCGCGCCGGGAGAAGGCGCCGTCCGGCTGGCTGAGGCCATCGCGCGCTCGAACACGCTGCGCTTCGCCGGCCTGCAGGCCTATCACGGCTCGGCCCAGCACATGCGCTCCATCGACGAGCGCAGCGAGGCCATCGAGCGCGCCGGGCTCGCCGCGCGCAACACCGCCGAGCGCCTCGCCCAGGCCGGTTTGGAGTGCCCGGTCATCAGCGGCGCCGGCACCGGCACCTATGAGCTCGAGGCGCAATCGGGCATCTGGAACGAACTGCAATGCGGCTCCTACATCTTCATGGACGCCGATTATGCCCGCAACCGCCAGGCCGACGGCTCGCCCTTCCGCAGTTTCGAGCACGCGCTCTTCATCCTCGCCGGCGTGATGAGCAAGCCGGTGCCGGACCGCGCCATCGTCGATGCCGGGCACAAGACCGCCTCGGTCGATTCCGGCATGCCGGTGCCGTTCCAGCGCGAGGGCGCGATCTACACCAAGCCTTCCGACGAGCATGGCGTCCTGATCGGGGATCCCGTCGCGCTGCCGCATCGCGGCGACCGCGTCCTGCTGATTCCCGGCCATTGCGACCCGACCGTGAACCTGCACGACTGGTATGTCTGCGTGCGCGGCCTGCACGGGCCCGATGCCCATGTCGAGGCGGTCTGGCCGGTTGCGGCGCGCGGCGCCGTGACCTGATCGCCCGGAATGCTGGCTGAGCTTGCCCTGAGGCTGGCAAGGCCGGACCCGTCGCGATCCTCGGTTCCGGGCTGCTGCGCGATGTCGCGCTGAACCTATGCCCGCTTACGGCCGCCAGCCGGTCTCTTCCACCGGAGCGCTCTCGCGCTCTTCCTCGCGGCGCGCCTCCTCGACCACCGCGAAAAGCGCCCGCAGGGCCGCATCGACACCTTCGCCCGAGGCCGAGGACAGGATGATCGGCATGCGCTTGGCCGCCCGCTTCAAGCGTGCCACCTGTTCCTTCAGCAGCTCCGGCGACAGCGCGTCGACCTTGGAGAGGGCGACGATCTCGGGCTTGTCCGCCAGCCCCTCGCCATAGGCCTCCAGCTCCTCGCGCACGACCTTGTAGGCYTTGCCGGCGTGCTCGCTCGTGCCCTCGACCAGATGCAGCAGCACGCGGCAGCGCTCGATATGGCCGAGRAAGCGRTCGCCGAGSCCRTGGCCYTCATGCGCGCCCTCRATCAGGCCRGGAATATCGGCCARCACCATCTCCTGGTCATGGACGCGCACGACGCCGAGGCCGGGATGCAGCGTGGTGAAGGGATAATCCGCGATCTTGGGCTTGGCCGCCGTCACCGCGGCGAGGAAGGTCGATTTGCCGGCATTCGGCAGGCCGACCAGGCCCGCATCGGCGATCAGCTTCAGCCTCAACCAGATCCAGCGCTCCTCGCCCGGCAGGCCGGGATTGGCATGGCGTGGCGCCTGGTTGCTCGAGGTCTTGAAATAGGCGTTGCCGAAGCCGCCATTGCCACCCTTGCACAGCACGAAGCGCTGGCCCGGCTCGGTCAGATCGGCGATCGGCGTCTCGCCATCCTCCTCGAGGATCTCCGTGCCCGGCGGCACCTTCAGCACGATCGCCGGCGAATTGGCGCCGTGGCGGTCCTTGCCCATGCCGTGCTCGCCGGTCCTGGCCTTGAAATGCTGCCGGTAGCGGTAGTCGATCAGCGTGTTCAGCCCCTGCACGCATTCGACGACGATGTCGCCGCCACGCCCGCCGTCGCCGCCATTGGGCCCGCCGAACTCGATGAATTTTTCGCGACGGAAGGAGACGCAGCCGGCGCCGCCGTCACCCGCCTTCACATAGATCTTGGCCTGGTCGAGGAATTTCATGGCTTCTCAGTAGTGATCCGGGGGCACTAGGGCAATGCGTCGCATCACGCCGCGAGCCTGAAAGCGCTCATTTCCTCGCGCAGCGCATCGGCGAAGCGCTGGGCCGCCAGTCCGGGATGCGGCGCCATGATCAGCCCGACAGTGAGCTCGAACAGCGGCGGCAGGTCCTCGGCAGGCCCCAGACGGCGCAGCGAGGGCGGCACCGCGCTTTCCGTCATCGCCGTGACGCAGAAACCGCCTTCGACCGCCGACAGCACGCCGGAGGTATGCGAGCAGGAGAAGACCAGCCGATACGCCCGCCCCGCGCTGTTCAGGGCCGCGAGGATGCGCGGTCGCGCCCGGCAGCCTTCCGAGAACAGGGCGAGCGGCAGCGTCTCCTGCAATTCGGGCCGATGGCCGCGCGCCGCGACCCAGATCAGCGGCTCGCGCCTAAGCATCTCGCCGAGCGGCCGCTGCGGATCCTGCGTCACCACGGCGAGATCGAGTTCGCCGGCCTTGAGCGCCGGCTCGATCCGCTTCGAGATATCGCAGCGGACCTCGAGCTCGACCTTGGGATGCTCAACCGCGAAGCGCGCGATCAGCGGCCTCAGATAGGCGTCCATGTAGTCGTCGGGAACGCCGATGCGCAGCCGCCCTGTCGGCGTCTCCCCGCCCAGATCGGCCAGCGCCTCGCGCTCGACCGCCAGCAGGCGCCTTGCATGGGCGATCAGCCGCTCGCCCGCATCGGTCGGCGTGACGCCGCGGCGCGAGCGCTCCAGCAGCTTGTGGCCTAGCTGGCTCTCCAGATCCTGGATGCGCACCGAGATCGCCGATTGCGTGCGCCCGAGCCGCGCGCTGGCAGCGGTGAAGCCGCCGGTTTCCGCGACGGCGACCAGCATGCCGAGCGCGGCGAGGTCGAAATGGCCGTTCATCATGTGCCTCCGTGAGACGCCGATCATCCATCGATTTTAAGAATGGTTAAATCAGTATAATCCGTTTTTCCGATGCGAAAAAGCATCCTATAGCAGCGCAGAACCGGTGGACCGGCCGATGCGGGAAGGCGAAGGAAGCCTTCCGGGCCAGGCCGCCGGCACAGAAGCAGTTTCGATGTCCGCCCCCGCGATTTCCGTCCGCCCCGCCTCCCCCGCGCTCGCCATGTTCGCCGCCCTGCTCGCGGGCGCGACCTTCATCGGTTTTTCCGGCATTTTCGTCCGCCTCAGCGATGTCGGCCCGGCCGCTGCCGGCTTCTGGCGGATGATCTTCGCCATGCCCGTGCTGATGGCCTGGACCGCCTTCGAGCGGCGCCGGCCTGCGGGCGGATCCTCGCTCGGTCGCGGCGCTTTCGTGCCGATCGCGCTGGCCGGCCTGACCTTCGGCGTCGATGTCGTGCTCTACAATGCYTCGCTCGGCTTCACGACCATCGCCAACGCCTCGCTGCTCGGCAATCTCGCGCCGGTCGGCGTCGTGCTCGGCGGCTGGCTGATCCTCGGCGACAAGCCGTCGCGCCGCATCCTCGGCGCGCTGATGCTGGCGATCGCCGGCGCGCTGCTGCTCGTGCTGCCGAAATTCACCGGCAACCCCGCCGCCACCGGCAATCTCCTTGGCGATTCGCTGGCCGTCGGTGCGGCGATGTCGTACGCCGCCTATATCCTCGCCATCGGCCGTGCGCGCGGCCGCGCCGATGCCGGGCTGGTCAGCCTGATCTCCAGCCTCGTCTGCGCCGGCTTCTGCTTCGTCGCGGCGCTGGTCTTGCACGAGCAGATCATCCCGATGAGCCTGCAGGGCTGGCTCGCGGTGATCGGGCTCGGCCTCGTCTCGCATGCGCTCGGCCAGGGGCTGATCACGCTCTCGCTCGGCAGCTATGGCGCCAGTGCGGCCTCGCTCGTCATGGTCTGGCCGGCGCTGGTCGCGGTGCTCGCCGCCTGGGCGATCTTCGGCGAGCAGCCGACCCCGGTGCAGGCCTTCGGCGGCGTCGCCATTCTCGCCGCCGTGCTGATGG
This sequence comes from Allobosea sp. TAB14, assembly GCF_052113865.1. NCBI lineage: Bacteria > Pseudomonadati > Pseudomonadota > Alphaproteobacteria > Hyphomicrobiales > Alloboseaceae > Allobosea > Allobosea sp. TAB14. The sequence continues at coordinate 13,449 of NZ_JBFRDQ010000100.1, forward strand.
TGCGGCGCGGCTGAACTCTGCGCTCAGACCGCCGGCTTGACGCCGTAGTGCAGGATCACGGTGCCGTTCTTGAGCGGACGGACCGCGATCAGCGCATAATGGCGCTTTTCCGCGTTCGGCTTGAACAAGGGCGTGCCCTGCCCGATCGTGACCGGCGCGACCGCGATCATGATCTCGTCGACGAGCCCTGCCGCCAGCAGCGACTCCGTCAGTACGGCGCTGCCGAAGACATAGATGTCCTTGCCGGCTTCCGCTTTTCGGCGCGTGATTTCCGCGACGATATCGGCCGTGACCGTGGTGTTGTTCCAGTCGGAGCCGGTCAGGCTGCGTGAGGCGACGAGCTTCGGCAGAGCGTTCATGAAACCCTTGGTCTCGCCCTCCTCCTCGGCCGAAGTCCAATAGGCCTTCATGCCCTCATAGGTGAMGCGGCCGAAGACGAGCAGCCCCGCCTTGCGCCCGAATTCGCTGCTGAGCGCGGAGAGCTCCTCGCCCCAGGCGTCACCATGGAAGCCGAGATCCCACTTCTCCTTGCCTTCGAAGAACCCCTCCAGCGTCACCAGATTCCAGACGATCACCTTGGCCATGGCATCCTCCCGACAGGTTCGGTCAAAACCAGTTTCAATTTGCAATCAGTTGCTGTGTAGCGAAACCGATCCTATATTGCAACTGGTTTTGGAGACGAGCATGCGCGAGACCGGCCGTTCGGGCTGTCCGATCAATCTGACGCTGGAAATCCTGGGCGATCGCTGGAGCCTGATCGTCCTGCGCGACATCATGTTCGGCAACCGCCGGCATTTTCGCGAGATGCTGGCGAAATCAGACGAAGGCATCGCCTCGAACATCCTCGCCGACCGGCTGAAGCGACTGGTCGAGCGCGGGCTGCTCTCGCGCCGCGACGACATTACGCACAAGCAGAA
>NZ_JBFRDQ010000101.1:0-31718 GCF_052113865.1 Allobosea sp. TAB14
GCGCAGGACAAAGACAGGATGGCGAGGGCGCGCGCGAGCATGGAACACATCAACGAGGTCGGTGGAACAATTTAGAGGCTGTCGCGCCCCAGTCCAGCGTTTCCGTCAGAGACCGTTGGTCCAGCGCGCAGTTTCACCCCATTGCGCCAGCGTCGCGTCGATCCAGCCACGTTGCGGACCGATGAGAATGCCCTGGCTGAGCAGGCCGCAATTGCGCTTGGCCGGCCCGGTCGACCAGCTGCTCACGGCGACGACGCCGGCCCCGCTGAAGATCGGGCCGCCCGAATCGCCCTGGCAGGCGCCCGCACCCGGCCGCTTTCCCGCTCCGGCGGGATCCGCGGCCCAGAGCAGGACATGCCCGGGCCCGTAGGGCTCGATGACGGAGAGGGCGGCGGAGCGATAGGTGCCGGTCGTCCGCGCTTCGCCCTCTTGCGAGACGCCATAGCCGGTCAAGGTGACCGGGCTGCCGGCGCGCGGCTGGGCGCCGTCGTCGAGCGTTGCGGCGACGAAGCGCGCCGGCAAGGGCTCGGCCATCCGGATGAGGGCGAGGTCGATCGAGCGGCGGCGGTTGCTGACCGCCTTTGCGTTGAATTCGGGGTGCAGGCCGACCGTGGCCGGCGCGATCAGCACCGGCTCGCTGCCTGCGCGCCAGTGAATGCGCAATTCCGTGCCGCCAGCCGCGCAATGGGCCGCGGTGAGGATCGCGCGGGCCGATAGCACGATGCCTGTGCAGACGCCGCCGCGCGCGTTCAGCACCATCAAGGTCGCGGCTTCGGCCGGGCCGCCCTCGCGCCCACCGACGACGGCCTGTGCCGGAGCGAGCCCGACTCCGCAGGCTAGGCCGAGGCCGAGAAACCAGTTCGCGATCCGCATCGGGCGCTCCTTCCAGAGCTGCGCTGATAGCGCGTCGCTTCCCGCAATTGAACCCTTGAACGGAGCGATCATGACGCCGCTTGCCCTGGAGCCGCCCGTTGCGGAGCCGGTTTCGCTCGCCGAGGCCCGGCTGTTCCTGCGTCTCGACCAGACCGAGGAGGACGATCTGCTGGCGACGCTGATCACGGCCGCGCGGCTGATGGTCGAGGCGGCCTCGGGCCGCTGCCTGATCGACCAGCGCTGGCGGATCGTGCTGGATCGCTGGCCTGTCGGCGGCGAGATCCGCCTGCCGCTGTCACCCGTGGGTGCGATCGAGGCCGCGCGTGTCTACGATCTGTTGGGCATCGCCCAGGCGGTGGCCGGGACGGCTCTGGCGCTCGATACGCTGGCGGATCCTCCCTTGATCCGCATCGTCGGCGAGGTGCCGGAAATCGGACGGGCGCATGGCGCGATCGAGATCGATATCACCGCCGGCTACGGGACATCGGCGGACGCGGTCCCGACCCCGTTGCGCCAGGCGGTGCTCCGCCTCGCCGCGCGCTGGTTCGAGCAGCGCGGCGATGTCGCGAGCCGTGATGCGCAGGGGCTGCCGCCCGAGATCATGGCGCTGGTCGCGCCMTATCGCCGCGCGAGGCTTTGACCATGGCGGAGATTCCGATCCCCGCCATTGGCCGGATGCGGCGCCGGCTCGTGCTGGAAGCGCCGGTCGCGACGCCGGACGGCCTCGGCGGCGCGACGCAGAGCTTCGCCGCGGTCGGCGCGCTCTGGGCGCAGCTCGAATGGCTCTCGGGCGTCGAGCAATGGCGCGAAGGGCGGCCCGAGCAGCTCGCGCGCTACCGCGTCACCCTGCGCTGGCGCGGCGACGTGGATGCCGGCCGGCGCCTGCGCGACGGCGAGCGCGTCTTCGACATCCGGGCAGTGGCCGATCCCGACGGTTCACGCCGCCGGCTCGTCTGCCTGGTCGAGGAGGTCAAGCCGTGAGCGACGCCATCCTCGCACTGCGCGCCGCGATCCAGGCGCGGCTTGCCGCGGACGCGCCCTTGATCGCCTTGATCGGCCCCGATCGCATCTTCGACGAGGCGCCCCGCGCCGCGCGAGGCCTTTACGTCGTCCATGGCGATGTCGAGGCGCGCGATTGGTCGGCGGGGAGCGAGCGCGGCTGCGAGCAGGAGCCGACGCTGATCGTCTGGGCCGCCCAGAGCAGCTCCGCCCGTCAGGCATTGGAGGCCGCGAGGCTGATCGTTGCGGCGTTGGACGACGCCGATCTCTCCCTCGACGGGCACAGTCTCGTCAATCTGCGCTGGCTCTCGAGCCGGCTGGCGCGCGAACCGCGCGGCGGGCTCCCCAACGTGACGATCCGCTTCCGGGCGGCGACCGAGTCGCTCTGAACACCCGAAACATCGCGACAATCGAAGGAGGCGCCGCATGTCGGCACAGAAGGGCAAGGATCTGCTGCTCAAGGCGGCGGATGGGGAGGGCGGTTTCACCACCGTCGCAGGGCTGCGTGCCCGCCAGATCGCGTTCAATGCCGAGACGGTGGATGTGACCCATGCGGAATCGGCCGGGCGCTGGCGTGAGTTGCTGGAAGGCGCCGGGGTCCGCCGCGCCAGCATCAGTGGCTCCGGCATCTTCAAGGACGCCGCCTCGGATGCACTTGTCCGCCAGACCTTCTTCGATGGCGCGATCCGCGACTGGCAGGTGGTCGTGCCGGATTTCGGCACGGTCGCCGGGCCGTTCCAGCTCACCAGCCTCGAATATCGCGGCGACCATGCGGCGGAGGTCACCTTCGACCTTTCGCTGGAATCGGCCGGCGCACTCGCCTTCACAGCGCTCTGAGGAGACCGGCATGGTCAATCGTCATCGCGGCGAAACCGCGCTCATGATCTCGGGCGAGGCCCTGCCGATGCGCCTCACCCTGGGCGCGCTGGCCGAGCTCGAGCACGCCTTCGCGGTCGACAGCCTGCCGGCGCTCGGACAGCGCTTCGTCTCAGGCCATCTCTCGGCGCGCGACATCATCCGCATCATCGCCGCCGGCCTGCGCGGCGCGGGCAAGGTGATCCGCGACGAGGAGGTCGCGGGGCCGTCCTTCGATGGCGGCCTCGGGGGCGCGATCAAGGCCGCCATCACCCTGCTGGAGGCGACCTTCGGCGAGGGCGAGCCCGCCCGCCCTCCGCAGCCGCCGGAAGCCTGAGCGCACCGGCGGCCTTTCCCTGGGAGGAGGTGATGGCCTTCGGACTCGGCCGGCTCGGCTGGCCGCCGGATCGCTTCTGGGCGGCGACCCCGCGCGAGCTGGCTGCAGCGATGAAGGCTTGGGGTTGGGGAGCGTCGGGCGCCGCGACCGAACGCACGGCTTTCGAGGCATTGATGGCCGCTTTTCCCGACATCTGACGCAACGTCTTGAATCAATTTCTGAAGAGGATCGTCATGGCCGATGAGACCGATTTCGACTCCGTCCGTCTTTCCGATCTGCGGACGATGGATTCCCTGACTCAATCCCTCAACCGCTCTTCGCAAAGCTTTGGTAAATCGATCGTAAATGCCTTTTCGCGCGGTGTCGTCGAAGGCAAGCGCTTCGAGGACGTGTTGCGCGGTGTCGGGCGCTCGCTGACCGACGGCCTGCTCAAGAATGCGCTGAAGCCGCTGCAGACCGGCATCTCCAATCTGCTCGGAACGGGTATCAAAAGTCTGACCGGCCTGTTCACCGGCGGTTTCGGTTCGCTCGGCGGTGGGGCTTCGATACCGGTTGCCCCTTTTGCGGAGGGCGGCATCGTCGCCTCGCCTGCCTATTTTCCGACCGGGCGCGGCCTCGGCCTGATGGGTGAGCGCGGCGCCGAGGCGATCATGCCGCTCTCGCGCGGGCCGGACGGACGCCTCGGCGTCAGAGCCGGCGGCGGGGCACGCCCGCTCAACGTCACGGTGCAGGTCTCGACACCCGATGCCGAGAGCTTCCGCCGTTCGGAGGCGCAGGTTTCGGCCGCGATCGCGCGGGCCGTGGCGCGCGGCGGCCGCGCACTCTGACGAGGCAGGTCATGACCGATTTCCATGACGTCCGCTTTCCGCTCGACGTTGCGCGTGGGGCGCGGGGTGGGCCGGAGCGCCAGACCCAGATCGTGACGCTCGCCTCCGGCCGCGAGGTCCGCAACAGCCGCTGGGCCCATTCGCGCCGCCGTTACGATGCGGGCCTCGGCGTGCGTTCCTTCGACGCGCTGGCGCAGGTCGTCAGCTTCTTCGAGGAGCGTCGCGGCAGGCTCTTCGGCTTCCGCTGGCGCGACCAGCTCGACTGGAAGAGCTGCGCACCTTCCCGGGCGCCGGCCGCGACTGACCAGGTCATCGGGATCGGCGACGGGCTGACGGCGGCGTTCCAGCTCCGCAAGAGCTACGGCACGGGAGCGTCCGCCTATAGCCGGACCATCGCCAAGCCGCAGGCGGGCAGCGTGCTTATCGCCGTCGATGGTGTCGCGCAGGCGCCGGAGGAGGCGTTCTCCTGCGATACAGCGACCGGGCTCGTCACCTTCGCCGGCGGTCATATCCCGTCGGCCGGTGCCGTCGTCACGGCGGGCTTCGCCTTCGACATTCCCGTCCGCTTCGACACCGATGCGATCGAGGTCGATCTCTCGGCTTTCGAGGCCGGCGAGATACCGCGCATCCCGGTCGTCGAAATCCTGCCCTGAGGCCGCCATGCGCGATATCCCGCCCAACCTTGCCGCTCATCTCGAAGGCGGCGCGACGACGCTGTGCCGCTGCTGGAGCCTGACACGGCGCGACGGCTTCGTTCTCGGCTTCACCGATCATGACCGGCCGTTCACTTTCGAGGGCATCGCCTTCGCCGCCGTGACCGGGCTCGAGGCGGCCGAGGCCACGGCCGAGCTCGGCTTCGCCATCGGCGGTGGCGATGTCGCCGGTGCGCTCGCCGCGACCGGGCTGAACGAGGCCGATCTGGCGCGCGGCCTCTACGACGATGCGCGTCTGCGGATCTGGCTGGTGAACTGGGCGGAAACCGGCCAGCGCGTGCTGCTCGACGAAGGCTTCATCGGCGAGGTCAGGCGGGGCGAGAGCGGTTTCACGGCCGAGGTCCGCAGCTTCGCCAAGGCCTTCGACGAGGAGCGCGGCCGGCTCTATATGCGCTCCTGCTCGGCCGATCTCGGCGATGCCCGCTGTGGCTTCGCAATAGCGGTGGTCGAGGCGGTCGTGACGGAGAGCGACGGCCGCCTCGCGCTCTCCGCGGTGGGGATGGGGGCTTATGCCGACGGCCATTTCACCGGCGGCAAGCTCGTCTTCACCGCCGGAGCCAATGCCGGCTTCGCCGTCGAGGTGAAGCGCCACGGCCGGGAAGGAAGCCTGGCGGTGTTCCAGCTCTGGCAGGCGGCCCCCGCAGCGATTGCTCCCGGAGACGCGTTCAGCGTGACGCCGGGTTGCGACAAGAGCTTTGCGACGTGCCGGACGAAGTTCGGCAACGGCGTCAATTTCCGGGGCTTCCCGCATATGCCGACCTCCGACTTCATCATCGGCGGTGTCCGGCCGGGCGACGGCGCCCTCGATGGCGGGAGCCTGTTTCGATGATACGAGACGAGATCGTCGCCGCCGCGCGGGAGTGGCTCGGAACGCCCTATCATCATCAGGCCTCGCTGCGCGGCGTCGGCTGCGACTGCCTTGGGCTGGTGCGCGGCGTCTGGCGTGAGCTATGTGGACCCGAGCCGGAAGCGCCGCCGCCCTATTCGCCGAGCTGGGCCGAGAGCCTGGGCCGGGAGACGCTGGCGCTGGCGGCGTCGCGCCACCTCGCGCCGGTCGTGCCGGAGGCGGTGCGGCCGGGCGACGTGCTGCTGTTTCGCTGGCGCGAGCATCTACCGGCCAAGCATTGCGCCGTCCTGAGCGCTCCCGATCGCATCATCCACGCCCATGACGGCGCGACCGTTGCCGAGGTGGCCTTTACCGGCTGGTGGCGGCGCCATCTCAGCCATGCCTTTTCCTTTCCCGGAGTCAGCGACTGATGGCGACGCTTCTTTTGCAGGTGGCGGGCGCTGCCCTCGGCACCGCGCTGGGCGGGCCGGTGGGCGGCGCCATCGGCCAGGCGCTCGGCGGTCTCGCGGGCGCGACCATCGACCAGGCCTGGCTCGGCGGCTCGGGCGGCAACAAGATCGTCGAGGGGCCGCGGCTGAAGGAGGTCAACGGCCTCGCGGCGACGGAAGGCGCGGCGATTCCGCGTCTCTATGGCCGGGCGCGGCTGGGCGGCCAGCTCATCTGGGCGACACGCTTCGAGGAGGAGATCAAGCTTTCGATCACCCGGGCCAAGAGCGGCGGCAAGGGTGGACGCGCGCAGAAGACCTACGAGACGACCTACAGCTACTACGCGAATCTCGCGATCGGCCTCTGCGAGGGGCCGATCGCCTTCATCCGCCGCATCTGGGTCGATGGCCGCGAACTCGACGTGAACACGGTCGTGATGCGCCTCCACCACGGCCATGAGGCCCAGGAACCCGACCCGCTCATCGTCGCCAAGGAGGCGGGCGAGGCGCCGGCCTATCGCGGGCTTGCCTATGTCGTCTTCGAGCGCTTTCCGCTGGCGGATTACGGCAACCGCATCCCGCAATTCGATTTCGAGGTGGTGCGCGCGGTGGATGGCCTGGGCGCAATGATCCGCGCCGTGGCGTTGACGCCCGGCGCCGGCGAATTCGTCTACGATATCCAGCCGGTCAGTCACGAGCCCGAGGCCGGCGTCACCGAAAGCCTGACGCGCCACCAACTCTATGGCGGCGCGGATGTCGATACCGCGATCGGCCATCTCGTCGCGCTTTGCCCGAACCTGCGGCGCGTTTCGCTCGTCGTCTCCTGGTTCGGCGACGATCTGCGCGCCAGCTCTTGCAGCGTCGCGCCTCGCGTCGAGGTCGCGCATAAGCCGACTGTCGGCGCGGAGTGGTCCGTTGCGGGGGTGAGCCGCGCTTCGGCCCGTCCGGTCAGCCAGATCGACGGCCGCCCGGCCTTCGGCGGGACGCCCTCGGACGAGAGCGTGATCGCGCTGATCCGCCGCCTGCGCTTCGACTACGGGCTGGAGGTGGTGCTCTATCCCTTCCTGATGATGGATATCCCCGCCGGCAACGGCCTGCCCGATCCGCATTCGGGAGTGGCCGGCCAGCCGCGCTATCCCTGGCGCGGCCGCCTCACCTGCGATCCCGCCCCTGGCCGACCCGGCAGCCCGGACGGAACCTCCGGCGCGGCGGCGCAGGTCGCGGCCTTCATCGGCACCGTCGCCCCCGCCGACATGAGCGCGACCGGCAGCGCTGTTTCCTGCGCCAAGCCGGACGAATGGTCCTATCGCCGACTGGTCATGCACTGCGCCTCGCTGGCGCAGGCGGCGGGCGGCGTCGAAGGCTTCGTCATCGGCTCGGAACTGGTCGGACTGACGCAATTGCGCGGTGCGAGCGACTATCCGATGACCGGGCATCTCGCCGCGATCGCCCAGGATGTGCGGACGATCCTGCCGGCGGCGACGTTGACCTATGCCGCCGACTGGACCGAATACGGCGCCGATGTCCGCAACGATGGACAGGATATCGATTTCCCGCTCGATCCGCTCTGGGCCTCGCCTGCCATCGGCGCCATCGGCATTGATTACTATCCGCCGCTGTCCGATTGGCGCGATTCCGCCGCGCATGCCGATGCCGCCATCGCACGCGGCCCGGCCGATCTCGCCTATCTGCGCGGACGCCTCAACACCGGCGAGGCCTATGATTGGTACTATGCCGACGAGGCCGGACGGGCCGCGCAGGAGCGTTTGCCGATCACCGACGGCGCCTATGGCAAGCCCTGGCTGTTCCGCCCGAAGGACCTCGTCGGCTGGTGGAGCAATCGCCATATCCGTCGCATAGGCGGCGTCGAGACCGGCGCGACTGCTTTCGTGCCGGGCGCCAAGCCGATCTGGCTGACCGAGATCGGCGTGCCTGCGGTGGACAAGGGCGCGAACGCACCGAATGTCTTCCCGGACGTAAAGTCGGACGAGGGCGGCGTGCCGCCGTTCTCGAGCGGAGCGCGCGACGATCTCGTGCAGGCGCGGGCGCTGGAGGCGATCATCTCCGGTTTCGATCCGGCCCGTGCCGGCTTCGAGGCCGCGCGCAACCCGGTCCACCCGGTCAGCGGCATCCGCATGGTCGACCCCGCGCATATCTTCGTCTGGAACTGGGATGCGCGGCCGTTTCCCGCTTTTCCCGATCTCGGCGGCATCTGGGCCGATGGCAGCAATTTCGAGACCGGCCACTGGCTCAACGGTCGCCTCGAAGGCACGCCGGCCGATCGTCTCGTGGCGAAGCTGCTGGCCGATTTCGGCTTGCCGCCCGCCGACCGCATAGCGGTGGATGGCTTTCTCGACGGTTATGTGCTCGACCGGCCGCTCTCGGCCCGGCAGGCGTTGGAGCCGCTCGCCCAGACCTTCGGCTTCGATGCGGTGATGAGCGCAGGCTCCTTGCGCTTCGAGGGCAGGGGTAGGGCCGTGTCGCGCCGACTCGGTTCCGACGATCTGATTCTCGACCGTGACGGTGAACCCTTCGCCCTCAGGCGCATGCAGGAGACGGAGTTGCCGCTCGAATTGCGGCTCGGCTTCAGCGATGGCGAGAACGGCTATCGCAACGCCGCCGCGCGCTCGCGCCGCCTCGCCGGTGCCGCTCGGCGCGAGGTCGCGGTCGAGACGGCGATCGTCACGCGCATGGCGGAAGGCCAGCGCCTCGCCGACCAGCGCTTGCAGGAGGCCTGGGCGGCGCGCGAGACCCTCGAATGCGAGGTGTCGCCACGCTGTCTCGACCTCGAGCCGGGCGATGTCGTCGCCTTACCGGTGCAGGGGAGCGATCGTCTGTTCCGGATCACCCGCATCGCCGACGGGCCCACCCGGCGTATCGCGGCGCGGCTGGTCGAGCCGGCGATCTACAGGACCGCTGGCATCAAGGGAGGCGACCGGCCGCCGCGAGTGCCGCCGCCTCTGCCGGGCCGGCCTCTCGCCGTGCCGCTCGCGCTGCCGATCGTGACGGGGCAGCCGCCGGCGCTGCTCTCGCTTGCCGCTTTCGCAGCGCCCTGGCCCGGAGGGCTGGCGATCTGGCGGGCCGGGGATACCGGCCTCTTCGATCTCGCCGGCTTCGTCGAGGCGCCTTCGATCGTAGGTGAGACGCTCACCGACCTTCCGGCCGGACCGCTCTGGCGCAGCGATCGTCACGCGGTTCTGGAGGTGAAGCTGCGGGGCGGCGTGCTATCTTCCGTCCCGGCCGAAAGCGCTCTGGCTGGAGCCAACGCGCTCGCCCTGATTGACGGGGCGGGCGGGATCGAGCTCGTCACCGTCTCGCAGGTCGAGCTGGTCGGGCAGCAGCGCTTCCGCCTGTCGGGCTTCCTGCGCGGGCTCGGCGGTTCGGAGGCCGTCGCACAACGTCACCTGGCGGCGGGGGCGCGGGTCGTGGTGCTCGACGGCTCGGCCGTCGCGCTGACCAGCGATCTCGCCGATCTCCATCGGACGCTGCGCTACAGGGTCGGCCCGGCGCGGCACGATGTCGGCGATCCGACGATGGTGGAGTTTTCCGCCGATGTCGAAGGACCGGCGCTGCTGCCGCTGTCGCCTGTGCGTGTGCGGGCGAGGCGCACCGAAGCCGGCATCGCGTTGAGTTGGCTGCGGCGCACACGCGTCGAGGGGGATTCCTGGGATCTCGCGGAGGTGCCGCTCGGCGAGGAAAACGAGCGTTACCTCGTCGTTATTCTTAATGGGGACATCGCGGTTCGTAGCGCAACCGTGAACGAAGCGGGCTGGCATTATCCGACGGAGCAGGAGAACCTCGATTTCGGCGGACCGCGGAGCGAGATCTCGCTTTCGGTGCACCAGCTCGGCGGGGCGGTCGGCCCCGGACAGGAATGGCGTGGACGTGTCGCGGTGGTCTGAGCTCGTCTGGGTTGTGGAATGGATCGGGCATTCATGGCGCATTCAGGCGCGCGGGGCTAAGCCATGACGATGACGCCGGTCGAACCCCTCCTTGCCTTTGCGCTTCTGGCTTCCTCGCCGGCCCCCATCGTTCGCATCGACGACCAAGCGCCGATTTCCTGTCTTTCTTCCGACGAGATGCGCGATGCCGTCGCCGATGGCAGGGTGATCCAGCCCGCCGAGGCCTCTCGCCACGCCCGCCATGCGGCACCGGGCGAGGTCGTCCGCATTCGGCTCTGTCGGCAAGGCGAGGAATTCGTGTATGTCGTGACGACGTTGAAGCGTGACGGCAAGGTCGCACGCGTGACGCTGGAGGGACAATCCGGCAAGGTGGCGACGATCCGCTGACACCGGCCGGATAGACCCGCAAACGGGAGCGAACAGACCGTGAGACTGCTCGTCGTCGAGGACGACAAGGACCTCAACCGCCAGATCGTGACGGCGCTCGAGAATGCCGGCTATGCCGTCGACAAGGCTTTCGACGGCGAGGAGGGGCTCTATCTCGGCGAAACCGAGCCTTATGACGCCGTCATCCTCGACCTCGGCCTGCCCAAGGTCGATGGCGTCGCGGACGACTATGTCGTCAAACCCTTCCATGTCGAGGAACTGCTGGCGCGGGTGCGCGCTTTGCTGCGCAGGGCTGCCGGCCATGCCACCTCCGAGCTCGTCTGCGGGCCGGTCCGCCTCGATACACGGGCGAGCCGCGTCGTCGTCGACGGCAACCCGGTGAAGCTGACCTCCCACGAATACCGGCTGCTCTCCTATCTGATGCACCATCAGGGCAGGGTGGTTTCGCGCACCGAGCTGGTCGAGCATCTCTACGATCAGGATTTCGACCGCGACTCCAACACCATCGAGGTTTTCGTCGGCCGATTGCGCAAGAAGCTCGGCGTCGAGATCATCGAGACCGTCCGCGGGCTCGGCTATATCGCCGCCGCTCCGGAAAAGGTCTGATCCCGGCACATGCCGTTCAAATCCCATCGCTATTCGCTGGGAGCGCGGCTGTTTCTCTCGGCGGCATTCTGCTGCATCCTGATCCTGGTGGTCGCCGGCCTCAGCCTCACCGCCTTTTATCGCCGTTCGGCCGAGCGGGGCTTCGATGAGCGGCTTTCGGTCTACATCAAGCAGCTCGTTGCCGATCTCGCCGCGCCGCCGGAGACCGAGCGCCAGACGATCGGCGACCTCGGCGAGCCGCGCTTCGATCTCCCGTTGACCGGCTGGTACTGGCAGATCACGCGGCTCGACGGCGACCGACCGAACGTCCGCTCCTCCCGCTCGCTGGTCGGAGGGCAACTGCCCAAGCTGCTCGATCAGGGGCTTTCACCCAATAGCCGTGGCCTGCGCGAAAGCTATGTCTCCGGCCCCGACGACCGCATGCTGCGGGTTCTCGAACGCGAGATCGATGTCGGCGAGGATGGCCGCTTCACCGTCGCCGTCGCCGCTCCGGCAGACGAGATCGAGGGCGACATCCAGGATTTCCGCCTGGCGYTGACGMTGACCTTCGTGCTGCTGGGTTTGATCCTGGTCGCTTCGACGCTGGTGCAGGTCCGCTTCGGCCTGCGCCCGCTTGTTCGGCTGCGCGCTGCCGTCGGTGCCGTCCGCACAGGCGAGAACCCGCGCATCGTCGGTGACTATCCCCCGGACCTTGCGCCGCTCGCCGGCGAGCTCAACCAGCTCATCGACACCAACCAGGAGATTCTGGAGCGGGCCCGCACGCAGGTCGGCAATCTCGCCCATGCCCTCAAGACCCCGCTCAGCGTGATGATGAACGATGCCGAGGCCGGGGTGGGCGAGGCGCATCTGGCGCAGACCGTGAGGACGCAAGCCGCCGTGATGCGCGACCAGGTCCAGTACTATCTCGATCGCGCGCGGGCGGCGGCGCTTTCGGGGGCGCTCGGCGGCGTGACCGAGGTGGCGCCTTCGCTCGAAGCGCTGCTGCGGACCTTCATGAAGATCTCCCAGGAGCGCGCCATCCAGGGCAACCACTCCGTGCCCGCCCGGTTGCGCTTTCGCGGCGAGAAGCAGGATTTCGAGGAGATGCTCGGCAACCTGCTCGACAACGCCTTCAAATGGGCCGATGCCAAGGTCGAGGTATCGCTGGAGGCCGGCACGGGCAGTCCCGGCAAGTCCATGGCGCTGCTCATCGACGACGACGGCTCCGGACTGCCGGAGGAGGCGATGGCCGAGGTGATCAAGCGCGGCCGCAGGCTCGACGAAACGACGCCCGGCTCCGGTCTCGGCCTGTCGATCGTGGTCGATCTCGCCAAGCTTTATGGCGGCGATCTGACGTTGTATCGCTCACCGCTCGGCGGCTTGCGGGCACGCCTGGCTCTCCCCGCCGTGTAGCGCGAGGGGGTCGCGTGACCCTTTGTCACCATGAACCGGACGGGCCAATTGGTTAAGAACACCCGATGATGATCTGGGCGGTCTTTGCGGTGATGACGGGAGCGGCGATTTTCGCCCTGCTCTGGCCGCTGAGTCGCGGGCAGGTTCCGGGCTTCGCCGACACGGCGGATGCCAGAAGCCTCTATCGGTCGCAGCTTGGCGAGATCGACCGCGACATGGCCCGCGGCCTGATCGCTGCGGGCGAGGCGGAAGCGGCGCGGGCCGAGGCGGCGCGGCGCCTGCTGCGCGTGGCCGGAGACGAAGTCGCCCCGGCCGGCGAGACGGAGCCATCGCTGCGCCGTCGCCGCGCGAGTTCCGCGTTGATGCTCTCGGTCGTGCCCCTGCTCGCGCTGCTGATCTACGGCATCTACGGCTCGCCCGATAATCCCGACCAGCCGCTCGCGGCGCGCCTCGAGCAGGCTGGCCCGCAGCAGGACTTCGCCGTCGTCTTCGCACGCATGGAAGCGCATCTCGCCGCCAATCCGACCGATACGAAGGGCTGGTCGCTGATCGCGCCGATCTATCTCAGGCAGGGGCGTTATGACGACGCCGCCAATGCCTTCGCTGCGGCCATGCGCAACGGCAAGCCGGATCCCGATCTGTTCGCCGGTCTCGGTGAAGCCCGCACGCTCGCTGCGGAGGGTGTCGTCACGGCCTCTGCCCGTGAAGCCTTTGCCGAGGCCGTGAAACGCGATCCGAAGAATGTACGGGCGCTGTATTATCTTGCTCTGGCCAAGGAGCAGGACGGCGATGCGCCGGGCGCGATCGCCTCTCTCAACGAGCTTCTGGCCGGCGCGCCGCCCGATGCCAACTGGACCGCGCCAGTGCGCGACCGGCTGGCCCGGCTGGAGGCGCAGGCGAAGGGCGATGCGATCGCGGCTTTGCCCGATGCCGAGCGCGCGCAGGCGATCAAGGGCATGGTGGATGGCCTCGCGCAACGGCTGAGCGCCGGTGGCGGAACGCTGGCCGATTGGTCGCGCCTGATCCGGGCGCGAGCGGCGCTTGGCGAGAAGGCCGAGGCGTCGCAAGCCGCCCGGACGGCGCGCGAAAGGTTGGGACAGGACGCCGCCGCCCTTGCGGCGCTCGACGCTCTGGCCGATGAGCTGGACCTGAAGGAGGTCAAGCCATGACGGCTGCCCAGACCACGTCGCTGCGCCCGCCGAAGCGGCGCATGACCCGCAAGCAGCGCCGCCTGACGATCATCGCGGCGGCCGGGGCCGTGCTCGCGCTCGCCGCAGGGCTGGTGCTCTTCGCCATGCGCGACGCCATCGTCTTCTTCTACGGACCGACCGAGATCGCCGAAAAGGGCGTCATGCCCGGCACGCGCATGCGGCTCGGCGGGCTGGTCGAGAACGGTTCCGTCCAGCGCGGGCCGGGCCAGCGTGTCGCCTTCGCGGTGACCGACGGCAAGAGCACCGTGAAGGTCAGCTATGACGGGCTTCTGCCGGACCTGTTCCGGGAAGGGCAGGGCGTGGTGACGGAAGGCGTCTTCGAGGGCGCCGGTCGCTTCAAGGCGGATTCGGTGCTCGCCAAGCATGACGAGACCTATATGCCGCGCGAAGTCGCCGACACCCTCAAGAAGCAGGGGCATTGGCAGGGCGAGGCCGGCGCGGCCGCGCCGGTGAAGCCGTGAGCCCGGCATGATCGTCGAGATCGGACATTACGCGCTGGCTCTCGCATTCGGGGTCTCGGTCATCCAGGCGCTGGTGCCGCTCTGGGGGCTGTCGCGGCAGGACCGCGCGCTGGCCGCTGTCGGCGCGAGCGCCGCTCTCGTCAGCTTCGGACTGGTCGCCTTGTCCTTCGCGACGCTGGTCGCCTCCTATGTCCGCTCCGATTTCTCGGTCGCCAACGTCTTCGAGAATTCGCACTCCGCCCAGCCGCTGATCTACAAACTCACCTCCGTCTGGGGCAATCACGAGGGCTCGCTGCTCCTCTGGGTGCTGATTCTGACGTTGTTCGGTGCGCTGGTGGCCGTCTCGCACCGGTCATTGCCGCCGCGCCTGCGCGCCGGAGCCCTGGCGGCGCAGGGGCTGGTCGCAGCGGCCTTCCTCGCCTTCATGCTGTTCACCTCGAACCCGTTCCGGCGGCTCGTGCCGGCGCCGGCGGAAGGGCAGGACCTCAACCCCATCCTGCAGGATCTCGGCCTCGCGATCCATCCGCCGCTGCTCTATGTCGGCTATGTCGGCTTCTCGATGACCTATGCCTTCGCCGTCGCCGCCTTGATCGACGGGCGGATCGACGCGATGTGGGCACGCGCCGTCAGGCCCTGGACACTGCTGGCCTGGGTCTTCCTGACGCTCGGCATCGCGATGGGTTCCTACTGGGCTTATTACGAGCTCGGCTGGGGCGGCTGGTGGTTCTGGGACCCGGTCGAGAACGCCTCCTTCATGCCCTGGCTCGCCGGCACCGCCCTGATCCACTCGACCGTGGTGATGGAGAAGCGCGATGCGCTGAAGGTCTGGACGATCCTGCTCGCGATCCTGACCTTCTCGCTCTCCCTGCTCGGCACCTTCATCGTCCGGTCGGGCGTGCTGACCTCGGTCCATTCCTTCGCCACCGACCCGGCGCGTGGCCTGTTCATCCTGCTGATCCTGGTCTTTTTCGTCGGCGGCTCGCTCGCGCTCTTCGCCTGGCGTGCGCCGCTCCTGCGGCAAGGCGGCCTCTTTGCGCCTGTGTCACGCGAGAGCGCGCTCGTCGTGAACAACATCTTCCTCGCGACGGCCTGCGCCACCGTCTTCGTCGGGACGCTCTATCCGCTGGCGCTGGAGATGGCGACCGGCGACAAGATCTCGGTCGGCGCACCATTCTTCAACGCCACCTTCGTGCCGGTCATGGTGCCGCTGCTTCTGCTTCTGCCGATCGGTCAGTCGCTCGCCTGGAAGCGCGGCGACCTGCTCGGCGCGGCGCAGCGCAACGCGGTCGCTTGCGGCCTCGCGGTCGTCGCGGCGCTGTCGCTGATCGCCTTCACGCGCGGTGGCCCGGTGCTGGCGCCGCTGGGCGTCGGTCTCGGCGTTTTCCTGGTGCTCGGCGCCGGCTTCGACCTTGGCGAGCGTATCGTCGCCCGGGCGAGCGGCTGGCCGGCGATGCTGTCGCGGGCGAAGGGCCTGCCGCGCTCGGCCTGGGGCACGGCGCTCGCGCATGCCGGCGTCGGGCTCAGCATCATCGGCATCGCGGCCGCGGCCTGGAGCAGCGAGGCCATCGCGGTGTTGAAACCCGGCGAGCGCCTGACCGCCGGGCGCTACACGGTCATGCTCGAATCCGTGGTGCCCCGGACCGGGCCGAATTTCCGGGCCGAGGTGGCGCGTTTCCAGCTTTTCTCGGGAGATCGCGAACTGGCGCCACTGGAGGCCTCGAAGCGGGTCTACACGGCCCGCGCGATGCCGACGACGGAGGCCGGCATCCGCACGGACTGGCTGAGCCAGGCCTATGTCAGCCTCGGCGACGCACAGGATGACGGCCTCGCCGTCAGGCTCTACGACAAGCCCCTGATCCTGCTGATCTGGATCGGCGCCATCGTCATGGCGCTGGGTGGAGGCCTGTCCCTCACCGACCGCCGCTTCCGCCTGGCGGCCCCGCGTCGCGCTGCCCCTGTCGCGGCCGCGCAGCCGGCGGAGTGAAGCGGATGCGCAGCCTGCTGCTTGCCCTGGCGTTTCTCTGCCTCGTCCAGCCGGCAGCCCACGCCGTCCAGCCCGACGAAGTCCTGAAGAATCCCGCCCTCGAGCAGCGCGCGCGAGAGATTTCGGGCGGTTTGCGTTGCCTGGTCTGCCAGAACCAGTCGATCGACGATTCCAATGCCCCGCTGGCGCGCGATCTGCGGCTCCTCGTCCGCGAGCGGCTCACCGCCGGCGACAGCGACAAGGCCGTGATCGACTTCGTCGTGGCGCGCTATGGCGAGTTCGTCCTGCTGCGCCCGCCATTCAACCTGCACACGCTCCTGCTCTGGACGGCGCCCTTCTTGATCCTCCTGGGCGGGGCGGCCTTCGTCTGGCGGCTCCGTCGCGTGGCCCCGCCCTCCGAGGCCGCTCCCCGCCTGACGGAAGAGGAACGGCAGCGCCTCGACCGGCTCCTGCAGGGCGAGCGGGATTGAGCCGAAGCCGGCCGCCAACCTTACGAAATCGTCATCTTCAGGCCAAAGCCACGTAAGGCGCCGGGCCTCATGGTCCTCGTCACGAGCAGGGAAAACCCTGTCGCTCCACGAGGTTCAAGCCATGACGACACAAATCACCCCGAAGAAGACCTTCCTGCGCCGCGGCGCCCTTCTGGCCGGGACTGCCATTCTCGGCATCGGCCTCGCTGCCGGCATCGCCGACCGCGCCTTCCTGCRGAACGACCTCGCTTTCGCGCAGCCAATCGAGCTCTCCGGCACCCAGACCCAGCTTCCTTCCTTCGCCGACCTCGTCGACAAGGTGAAGCCGGCCGTCGTCTCGGTGCGCGTCAAGACCGAGGTCGCCGCTGCCTCCGATCAGCAGAGCCTCGATGATCTGCCGCCGCAGCTGCGCCGCTTCTTCCGCGAGTTCGGCGATCAGGAGGGCGGTCGCCAGAGCAAGCCCAAGCCGCAGATCGGCATGGCGCAGGGCTCCGGCTTCTTCGTCAGCCAGGACGGCTATGTCGTGACCAACAACCACGTCGTCGAGCATGCGGTCGACGTTCAGCTCGTCACCGATGCCGGCAAGACGCTGGAAGCCAAGGTCGTCGGCACCGATCCGCGCTCCGATCTCGCCCTGCTCAAGGTCAAGGACAGCGGTGACTTCCCCTATGTGAAGCTCTCCGACAGCAAGCCGCGTATCGGCGACTGGGTGCTGGCGATCGGCAATCCGTTCGGTCTCGGCGGCACGGTCACGGCCGGTATCGTCTCGGCCCAGGGTCGCGATATCGGCTCGGGTCCCTATGACGACTTCCTGCAGATCGATGCGCCGATCAACCGCGGCAATTCGGGCGGCCCGACCTTCAACGGCAACGGTGAGGTCGTCGGCGTCAACACCGCGATCTACTCGCCTTCGGGCGGCAATGTCGGCATCGCCTTCGCGATTCCCGCCTCGACCGTCAAGCAGGTCGTCGACCAGCTCAAGAAGGACGGCAAGGTGGCGCGCGGCTTCATCGGCGTGCAGATCCAGCCTGTCACCAGCGAGATGGCCGATGCGATCGGCTTGAAGGACGCCCAGGGCGCGCTCGTCGCCGAGGCGCAGGGCAATGGCCCGGCCGCCAAGGCGGGCATCCGCCGCGGTGACACGATCACGGCCCTCAACGGCGAGGCGGTCAAGGACGCCCGCGACCTGTCGCGCAAAATCGCGAATTTCGCGCCCGGCACCAAGGCCACGATCACCCTGTTCCGCGAAGGCAAGTCACGTGACGTGACCTTCGAGGTCGGCCGCCAGCCCGCGGCCTGAACGAGGCAGGCGGGTCCCTTCGGTTTCCTGTCGCCCCAGCCGAGGGACCAGCTGTCGCAGCGGCAGGCCGGATGCGTATCCTCCGGCCTGCCGTTTCTTGTTGTCGGACCCGTCGTGTTCGGGTCTGGGTCGAGTGCGTCCCCGTCCTGGCGGGGCGGTGTGGCCGCCGAGGCCCCCGCAACGGCATGGCGCCGCGTTCCCCGGATTGCCTCGTTGCCTTCGCAATGACGTGCAGCCTGCTCGGAGATTGGGCTACAATGTCCCCCATGCGACTCCTGATCGTAGAAGACGATGCCGAGGCTGCGGCCTATCTGACCAAGGCGTTCCGCGAGGTCGGCCATATCGCCGACCATGCCGCCGATGGCCTCGAGGGCTACGCCATGGCCGAGGGCGGCGGTTATGACGTGCTGGTCATCGACCGCATGCTGCCCCGGCTCGACGGCCTCTCCCTCATCCGCTCGCTGCGCGAGCAGAAGGACGAGACCCCGGCGCTCATCCTCTCGGCGCTCGCCCAGGTCGACGACCGCGTGAAGGGCCTGCGGGCCGGCGGCGACGACTATCTGCCGAAGCCTTACGCCTTCTCCGAATTGCTCGCTCGCGTCGAGGTGTTGGCGCGCCGCCGCGGCGCCCCTGCCTCCGAGCCCACGACCTATCGCGCCGGCGAGCTCGTGCTCGACCGGCTCGCCCACCGCGTCATGCGCGAGGGGCACGAGATCGTGCTGCAGCCGCGCGAGTTCCGCCTGCTCGAATATCTGATGAAGCATGCCGGACAGGTCGTCACCCGCACCATGCTGCTGGAGAATGTCTGGGACTATCATTTCGATCCCCAGACCAATGTCATCGACGTGCATGTGAGCCGCTTGCGATCCAAGGTCGACAAGGGCTTCGAGCATGCGATGATCCATACCGTCCGTGGCGCGGGATACATGGTTCGTGACAGCGCGCATTGAGCCCACCCCGCGCAAGCGCCCGCACTTCCTGCCGACGTTGTTCCGCACGACGGCGTTCAAGCTGACGGCGGTCTACCTCCTCATCTTCGCGCTCTTCGCCGCCTTCGTGCTCGGCTATGTCGCCTGGAACGCGCAGCGCCTGCTGAACGACCAGATCCGCTCGACCATCGACGCCGAGATCCAGGGCCTTGCCGAGCAGGCGCGCCAGGGCGGCATCCGCCGGCTCGTGAACATCGTCGAGCGGCGTTCGCGCGCTCCGGGCGCCTCGCTCTATCTGGTCACGACGCCGGTCGGCGAGCGCGTTGCCGGCAATGTCGAGGCGATCCCGCCCGGCACGCTCGACAAGACCGGCGAGAGCGAAATCGACTACGCTCGCACGAGCGATGCGATCGACACGCCGAGCCATGCCATCGTCCGCGTCTTCGTGCTGCCGGGAGGCTTCCGCCTGCTCGTCGGCCGCGATGTCGAGGAGCGCGAGCGGCTTGGCACGGTGATCCGTCGGGCGATCGGCTGGTCGCTGGCGTTGATCTTCATCCTCGGCTGCTTCGCGAGCTGGTTCGTGGCGCGCCGCGTGCTCCGGCGCATCGACGACATGAGCGAGACGGCGCATGGCATCATGGAGGGCGACCTCAAGGGCCGGCTCGCCATCGCCGGCACCGGCGACGAGCTGGACCGGCTGGCGCTCAACCTCAATGCCATGCTCGATCGCATCGGCGAGCTGATGGCCGGCATGCAGCAGGTCACCGACAACATCGCTCACGATCTCAAGACGCCGCTGACCCGATTGCGCAACAAGGCCGAGGAGGCGCTGCGCAGCGCCAAGTCGACCGATGCGTTGCGCGCCGCGCTCGACGGGGCGATCGAGGAGGCCGACAATCTCATCCGCGTCTTCAACGCGCTCCTGATGATCGCACGGCTGGAAGCCGGCCGGATCAGCGACAACATGGACGATCTCGACCTTTCCGAGATCGTCTCGGGGGTCGCCGAGCTCTACGAGCCGCTGGCGGAGGAGGCAGGGCTGACCCTTGTCGGCGATGTCGCGCCCGGCCTCCATGTCTTCGGCAATCGCGAGCTGATCGGCCAGGCCCTCGCCAATCTCGTCGACAATGCCCTGAAATATGGCCGGCCGGAATCGGGTGGGGAAGCGGTTGTCACCGTCGCCGCCCGCCGCATGGACGCAGATATCGAGCTTTCGGTGTCCGATCACGGACCGGGCATTCCGGAGGAAGATCGTGGCCGCGTGCTCGACCGTTTCGTCCGGCTCGACGCCAGCCGCAGCCAGCCCGGCTTCGGGCTGGGGCTGTCGATGGTGGCCGGAGTCGTGCGCCT
This sequence comes from Allobosea sp. TAB14, assembly GCF_052113865.1. Lineage (NCBI taxonomy): Bacteria > Pseudomonadati > Pseudomonadota > Alphaproteobacteria > Hyphomicrobiales > Alloboseaceae > Allobosea > Allobosea sp. TAB14. The sequence goes on from NZ_JBFRDQ010000101.1 coordinate 19,869, forward strand.
CCATGGCGGCCAGCTCCGGCTGGAGGACAATGCGCCGGGGCTGCGCATGGTCATCGCGCTGCCCGCCATCGCGCCCAAGCCTGTGGAAACGCCGACGCCATCCGACCCCGCCGTCTCGACAGCCGAGCCAAACCCTGCTGGCGTGCCGTCGCTTTAGGGGCTGCTGATTTCACATGAACCGCGCCGTCACCCCGGACAAGCCGCGCTAGCGGCGCCGGTCCGGAATCCATCATGAGGCATTGACGCTCTATGATGGATCCCGGGTCAAGCCCGGGTTGACGGCGCGGTTCATGTGAAATCGAGGACATCGATCGCCATGCGTCCGGATGAGCGCTCGGCGGTTGCAGGGGGAGTGCGTGGATATGACGGGGCAGCTCTGTGACAGGCTGGAGGCGGCGCCGGTCCTGCCGGCGAAGGCCAAGGCCGAGACGCTGCTCGCGCGCGAGCTGATCGAGCGCCTCCATGACGAGGCGGCGGCGGAAGTCCTGCAGGCGCATTTCGCCGCTCATCCGCGCTCGGTGGCGCTGGTGGCGGGTATCCTCGCCCATTCCCCCTTCCTCACCCAGGTGATGCGCTTCGATCCCGCCGGCCTGCTCGCCAGTTTGACGGAAGCGCCGGAGGCGCGTCGCGACATGCTTCTCGCCGGCATGGCCGCATTCGGTGCGGGCGGCTGCGAGACGGCCGATCTGATGCGAGAGTTACGCCGCTTCCGCCGCGCCATGGCGCTGCTGATCGCGCTCGCCGATATCGGCGGCSTCTGGGATGTCGAGACGGTGACGGCMGCSYTGACCGCGACCGCCGACATGGCCACGAAACTCGCCACCGACCACGTCCTGCGCCAGGCCGCCGATCTCGGCCGGATCAACCTCGCCGATCCCGCCAATCCCGGTCTCGGTTCCGGCCTCGTCGTCCTGGCGCTCGGCAAGCACGGCGCCGGCGAGCTGAACTACTCCTCCGACATCGACATCGTCGTGTTCTTCGATCCCGAGGCGGCGGAGGCGGCCGGCGTGGGCGAGCCGTCGAGCTTCTTCGTCAAGCTCACCCAGCAGATCGCCCGCATCATCCAGGAGCGCACGCCGGACGGTTATGTCTTCCGCGTCGATCTGCGCCTGAGGCCGGACCCCGCCTCGACCCATGTCGCAGTCTCGCTGCCCTCGGCCTATTCCTATTACGAGACGGTCGGCCAGAACTGGGAACGCGCCGCCATGATCAAGGCGCGGCCCATCSCCGGCGACATCGCGCTCGGCCAGCGCTTCCTTGGGGATCTCGCCCCCTTCATCTGGCGCAAATATTTCGACTTCGCGACCATCGCCGACATCCATGCGATGAAGCGCCAGATCCAGACGGTGAAGGGCCACGAGACCATCGCCGTCGCCGGTCACAATGTGAAGCTCGGCCGCGGCGGCATCCGCGAGATCGAATTCTTCGTCCAGACCCAGCAGCTCGTCTTCGGCGGCCGGCGCCCGGCTCTGCGCGGCCCGCGCACGCTCGACATGCTCGGGGAATTGACGAACGAAGGCTGGATCACGCCGCAGGCGCGCGACGAGCTCTCCGAATCCTATCGCTGGCTGCGTACCGTCGRGCATCGTCTGCAGATGCGCGACGACGAGCAGACCCAGACCTTGCCCAAGGCCGCCGGCGAGCTCGACGCCTTCGCCCGCTTCTGCGGCTATGCCAATGCAGCCGCCTTCGGCAAGGCGCTGACCGCTCATGCGAAGCGCATCGAGGGGCACTACGCCCTGTTGTTCGAGGAGGGGCCGAGTCTCGCGGCCGAAGCCGGCACGCTGAGCTTCACCGGCTCGGAGCCCGATCCGGAGACCATGACCACGCTGGGCAAGCTCGGCTTCCGCGATGCCCTGACCGCGGCCGAGACGGTGCGCGGCTGGCATTTCGGCCGTCGCCCGGCCGTCACCAGCGCCCGCGCCCGCGAGGTGCTGACGGAGCTCACGCCGGCCCTGCTGGTCGCGCTCGGCCGCACTGCCGATCCCGACGGTGCGCTCGCCCATCTCGACAACGCCTTCGTCCGGATGCCGGCGGCCATCGAGCTGCTGACGCTGCTGCGCTCGCATGATTCCCTGCTGACGCTTTTCGCGGAAATCCTCGGAAGCGCGCCACGTCTCGCCAAGGTCGCGGCTTTGCACCCGCATGTTCTGGACGGCGTCATCGATCCGGCCTTCGGTCAGGCGGTGGTCGATGTCGCGGCGCTGGAAGGGCGCATCCGCAACTATGTCGGCTCGCCGCCGCCCAGCGTCGAGGACGGGCTCGACCGCTTGCGCGACGCGGCGCGGCAGGAGAATTTCCTGGTCGGCGCGCGGCTTCTTTCCGGCGTCTACCCGGCGCAAGGGGCGGGGCAGGCCTATTGCGCCGTGGCGGAAGCCTGCCTGCGCGTCGCCTTTGCCGATACGCGCACGGCCTTTGCGGCGGATCACGGGGTGATCGAAGGAGCCGAGACTGTCGTGCTCGGGCTTGGACGGCTCGGCGCGGGCGAACTCACGCCTTCATCCGATCTCGATCTGATCCTGCTGTACGACCGGCCGGAGGATGCCGGGCCAAGCGACGGCGCCAGGAGCCTCGATCCGGTGACCTGGCATGTCCGTTTCACCCAGCGCCTCGTCGCGGCGCTGACCGTGCCGACGCGGCGCGGCACGCTCTATCAGGTCGACATGCGCCTGCGCCCGACCGGCAACAAGAGCCCGGCYGCRACSCARTTCGCCGGYTTCGAGRSCTATCATACGGGCGARGCCGARATCTGGGAGGAGATGGCGCTGACGCGCGCCCGCGTCGTCGCCGGCGATGCCGGATTGGCAAGGCGCGCCGAAGCCTCGATCCGCGCGATCCTCTCGCGCAAGCGCGAGCCTGCCAAGGTCGCGGCCGCCGTCGCCGAGATGCGGGCGCTGATCGCCAGGGAAAAGGGCGAGAAGGATCCCTGGGATCTGAAGCTCGCCGCCGGCGGCATCACCGATCTCGACTTCCTCGCCCAGTTCCTGCTGCTCGCCTATGCCAGCGAGCATCCGTCGCTGATCGTCAACGATACGGCCTCCGTCTTCGCGGCCGCGCGTGCTGCGGGATTGCTTTCGGAGGCCGATGCCTCGGCCCTGCTGGAGGCGCATCGCCTGATCGGCGACGTTCAGCTCTGGCAGCGCTTCACCGTCGAGGAAGCCTTCGACCCCAAGGCCGTGCCGGCCCGCGTGCTGCGGCGGATCGCGACGGCCGTCGGGCGGCCGGATGCCAAGGTGCTCAAGGCGGAGCTGGATGAGGTGAGGGGCGGCGTCCGGGCCATCTTCACCCGTGTGCTGGGGCAGGCGCGGGCCTAAGGCGTCATTCTCGGGCGCACGCCTGCGGCGTACCCCGGAATGAGGTGACCTACGCCGCCTGCGCCGTGACCCGCCCGACCCCGCCGTCGAGCGGCAGGTGGACCATCACGATGGTGCCGGCGCCGATGGCGGAGCGCAGCCTGAGCGAGCCGCCATGCAGCTCCGTGAGCGAGCGGGCGATGGCGAGGCCCAGCCCCGAGCCCTTGTAGCTGCGCACCAGATCGCCYTCGACCTGYTCGAAGGGMCGGCCGAYMCGGTCGATCTTCTCCTTCGGGATGCCGATGCCGGTATCCTCGATGAAGATGTTGAGGGCACCCGGCACATGGCGGGTGCGCACCGCGATGCGCCCGCCTTCCGGCGTGAACTTGACGGCGTTGTCGAGCAAATTGCCGAGGATCTGGTAGAGCGCGTGCGGATCGGCGTCGATATGGGTGGCGGTCGGTCCTTCGAGGGTGAAGGAGAGCTGCTTGCGCTCCAGTTCCGGCTGGACCTTGCGGATGGCCTCGTCGAGCACCGGGCCGAGCGAAATCTCGCTGCGCTCCAGCCGCATCTTGCCGGATTCGATGCGCGACATGTCGAGGACGTCGTCGATGATCCCGAGCAGATAACCGCCGCTGGAGCGGATGTCGCGGACATAGTCGGTGTATTTGTCGCAGAGCGGGCCGAACATCTCGTTCTCCATGATCTCGGAGAAGCCGATGATGGCGTTGAGCGGCGTGCGCAGCTCATGGCTCATATTGGCGAGGAATTCGGACTTGGCGCGGTTGGCGCTCTCGGCCGCGGCCTTCTGCTCCAGATAGCGCTCGGCGAGGTCGGCGAGCTGCTGRGCCTGCGCCTCSAGCTTCTGGCGYGAGGCCTTGAGRTYGGTGACATGCATCAGGAGYTSRTGCTCGGACTGSGTSAGCCGCTCTTCCTGCTGCTTGAGCTTGGTGATGTCGGTGCCGACCGAGACCGAGCCGCCATCCTTGGTGCGCCGCCCGTTGATCTGCAGCCAGCGCCCATCGGAAAGGCGGGCTTCGTAGGAGGCCGCGCCGCGCTGCGCGCGCATCGGCTCGCGGTCGATATGGGGCTGGGCGCTCATCGCCATGATCTCGTCATGGCTGGTGCCGGGTTGCAGCGCCTCGGGCGAGAGCTGGTGGAGCTGCTGGTATTTCGCGTTGCAGAGCACGATCCGGTTTTCCGAATCCCAAAGCACGAAGGCTTCCGAGATCGCCTCGACCGCGTCGCGCAGGCGGGCATCGGCGGTGGCGGTGCGCTCGGCCATGCGGCGCTGCTCGGAGATGTCGACGACATTCGCCGCGGCGGTCGTAGCCGAGCAGGGCGTACATCGAATCCGACCAGTAGATGCGGCCGCGCGCGAGGTCCCAGTCCCASAGGCCGCAATGGCCGCGRTTGAGCGCGGTRTCGATRCGYTCGCGCACGCAGTCGCARTCCTGGTCGGCGGCGCTGGCGCGCTTCGACTGCAGCATGAAGGCGAGCGTCGTCATCGCCAGGACGAGGCCGGCGGAGCCGAAGAGGATGGTGAGGCTGTTGCGCCGGTCCTGCCAGATCGAGAGGGCGCGCGAGACGGGTTGGAGCACCGCCACCTGCCCGAGCGGGCCTGCGAGGTTGCGGACGATGGCGAGGACCTCGGGGCCACCGGGCGGGGTGATGCGCATCACCCCGGCGCGGTCGCCGAACACGGTGAGCGGCTGGGCCTGGCCGAGGAAGTCGAGGCGATCGTCGCGAGAACGGCGGTCGGCTCCCTGCCGGATTGCGTGCCGTTGTCGAGCTCGCGGGCGATCAGTGCCGAGATCACCTCCATCTCGCCCGTGGCGTTGATCAGCGCGTCGTCGCGCAGGGCCGCCGTCTGGATGGCGGCGCCGGCGCTGAGGATGACGATGAAGAGGCCGACGAGCACGGGGATCGCCGTGCGGAAGGTGGGCTCGAAGCTCTCGAAACGCTGATACAACGGATGGGTCAGCGACCGTGCTACACCCAGAATCGTATCGGCGCGCGCAGATGCGCACTCCGCGTTGGCACGCGACATGCCCGGTCCCCCTTCGGATACTTTACCGACAGTAAGATCGGGAGACGTGCCGCATCCCCGCGAATCACCGTCAGTTGAATCCGCGCGACTCGATTTGTCTAGCTCTGAGTTGAGTCAAGGCAGCAGAATTCGCCTTCTGGTTGTGGAGAATATGCGAATGAATCTTGTGCGGGTAATGGACCGTTAACGATTTGGGCGGGCGGTCGTTAACGAGTCGGATTCGACCACGCAGCCCTCATCCTGAGGAGCCGCGAAGCGACGTCTCGAAGGATGCTCCAGATGTCTCTGGAGCTTCCTGGACCATCCTTCGAGACGCGCGTGTGGCGCTCCTCAGGATGAGGGCTGAGATTGGCGGTTGCCTTCTTACGCGAGCGCCCGCTCCGCAATGTCGGAGACGTCGCGCGACAGGTTCGGCGTGCGCGCCACCATGCCGAGAGCCTCCTGCGCCAGGCGCCGGCGGCCGGGTTCCAGCATGCGCCAGCTCTTGAACGAGCCGAGCAGGCGCGAGGCGACCTGCGGGTTCGTCCGGTCCAGCGCCACGACGATGTCGGCGACGAAGCCATAGCCCTCGCCATCGGCCCGGTTGAACTGGGTCAGATTGGCTGCGAAGCCGCCGATCAGCGCGCGCACGCGGTTCGGGTTGCCGAGCGAGAAGGCCGGGTGCTGCATCAGCCGCTTCACTCGCTCCAGCGTCTCCGGCTCGGCGATGAGGGCCTGCGCCATCAGCCATTTGTCGAGGACCAGCGGTTCGCCCGCATAGGCTGCCGCGAAGCGAGCGATGAGCTGCTCGCGCCGCTCGCCGGGGATCAGCGTCATCGCGGCCATCGCCGCCAGCCGGTCGGTCAGGTTGTCGCCCGTCTCGAATTGCTGCTCGCACAGCGCCGCGCCGTCCTCCGGCGCCGCCAGCGCGGTAAGCCCGAGCAGTTCGTTGCGCAGCGCGCGCCGGCCTGCCGAGGCGGCATCCGCCTTGTAGGGGCCTTTCGTCGCCAGGGCTTGCCGCAAGCCGGGCAGCCGCGGCAGCAGCGTTGTCCCGATGGCGGTCGACAGGGCGCGGTGGGCGGCGAAGATCGCATCCGGATCGACATCCCTGCCGATCTCGCGGGCGATGTCGGCCGGCGCCGGCAGGCGCAGCACCTGCGCCGCGAAGGCAGGGTCCGCCTGCGCATCCGCCTGCAGGAAGCCGTCGAGCGCCCGGCCGAGTTCGGCGGCGGTCGCGGGGAGGGTGCCGAGACCGGAGTCCGGCCTGCCGGCGGTGACGAGGGCGCGCGTCGCGATGCTCTGCAAGGCCTGCCAGCGGTTGAAGGAATCGCTGTCGGCCGAGAATTGCCTGATGAGATCGGCGTCCGAGAGGTCGAGCTCCAGCCGCGCCGGTGCGGAGAAGCCGCGCAGCAGCGAGGGGATCGGCGGCTCGGCGATGCCGTCGAAGCTGATCGAGAGCGAGGGGCCGTCGAGGATGACGAGTCCGTCCCCGGCATAGGCATTGGACTGCGTCTTGAGCGGCAGGTCGCCCTGGCTGCCGACCAGCCCAAGCTTGATCGGCAGCACCATCGGTTGCTTCTCGCTCTGGCCCGGCGTTGGCGGCGTGCTCTGTGCCAGGTCAAGCGTGTAGCGCTGCGCCGCGGCGTCGTAGCGGCCGGAGGCGACGACGGTCGGCGTGCCCGCCTGCTCGTACCAGCGSGCGAAATGGYYGAGRTYCTGRCCCGAGCTCTCSGCGAARCAGGCSAGGAATTCCTCGATCGTCGCGGCCGTRCCRTCRCAGCGCTCGAAATAGAGATCCATGCCCTGTTTGAAGGCCTCGTCGCCGATCAGGACCTTGAGCATGCGGATGACCTCCGCGCCCTTCTCATAGACCGTCGGCGTGTAGAAGTTGTTGATTTCCTTGTAGGCGCGCGGCCTGACCGGGTGGGCGAGGGGGCCGGCATCCTCCGAGAACTGGGTCGAGCGCAGGGTGCGGACATCGGCGATGCGCTTCACCGGACGCGAGCGCTCGTCGGAAGAGAATTCCTGGTCGCGGAAGACGGTGAGTCCTTCCTTCAGGCAGAGCTGGAACCAGTCGCGGCAGGTGATGCGGTTGCCGGTCCAGTTGTGGAAATACTCATGCGCGATGATCGCCTCGATCGAGGCGTAGTCGCCATCCGTCGCGGTCTGCGGATCGGCCAGGACGTATTTGTCGTTGAAGATGTTGAGGCCCTTGTTCTCCATCGCGCCCATGTTGAAATCCGACACGGCGACGACGTTGAACACGTCGAGATCGTAGTTGCGGCCGAAGACCTGCTCGTCCCAGCGCATGCAGCGCACGAGCGAGTCCAGCGCCCAGCCGGCGCGTCCCGCCTTGCCCGGCTCGACATAGACGGCAAGCTCGACCTTGCGGCCATCGGCCGTGACGTAATCCTGCCGGACATGGTCGAGCGCGCCCCCGACCAGCGCGAAGAGATAGGCCGGCTTGGGGTGCGGATCGTGCCACATCGCGAAATGCCGGTCGCTGCCCGGCACCTCGCCGGTGGCGACGAGATTCCCGTTGGAGAGCAGCACGGGCGCCTCCGCCTTCGCCGCCTCCAGCCGGACGGTATAGACGCTCATCACGTCCGGCCGGTCGAGGAAATAGGTGATGCGGCGAAAACCATCCGCCTCGCACTGCGTGCAATAGACCTTGGACGACCGATAGAGCCCCATCAGCTTGGTATTCGCGGAAGGGTCGACCTCGGTCTCGATGGTCAACGTGAAGCCGCGCCGCGGCGGCGCGTGGAGCGTCAGCGCCTGCGGCGTGGCCGTATAGGCAGAAGCGTCCAGCGGCGTGCCGTCGAGGCTGATCGTTTTCAGGACGAGTTCGTCGCCGTCCAGCACCAGCGGTGCGTCGGTTTGCCCGGCCGGATTCGGGCGCAAGGCCAAAAGCGAGCGTATCCGCGTTTTCGTCGGGTGCAGGCTGATGTCGAGATCGACCGTGTCGATCAGCCAGTCGGACGGGCGGTAATCCTCGAGGCGGATCAGCGGAGCATCTTCGGTACGCATGGAAACCCTGATGGCGGAGGTCAGGGAGCGTTTCTAGAGCATGCCGGCTTGGGATGGAAACACGGCCGTCATGCTCGGGCTTGACCCGAGCATTTCGTGACGAAAGAGCCTCCCGTGCCCTTTCCGACCGGAGATTCTCGGGTCTGCGCTACGCTCCGTCCGAGAATAACGGCGGGAGCGCTTCACGCCACCGGCGAAACCGCCGGCTCGGCATGGCTGACCAGCCGGCAGACCTGCGGCCGCGCGATCCGCACGGCACGCTCGATCGCGTCGACGGCGTCATGCACGGCGGCGACCGATATGGGTTTCGACCTCGGTCTCGCCGCCGAATTCGGCCCGGATGGCGCTTTCCAGCCGCGTTGCGATCTCATGCGCGTCGCTGAGCGGCAGGCTCTGGTCCACCTCCATATCGAGGCTGACCGAGAGCTTGTCGCCGATGCTGTGAACGGTGACGTGATGGACCGGGATCTTGAGCTTGAGCGCGATCAGGAGCACCCGCTCCAGCGCCGTCTCGTCGTCGACCTGCACCGGATCGGCGGTGATGGTGATCTCGGAGCCCGGTTCGACCTGCACCAGGGCGTTGGAAAGCTGGGCCTTGATCGCGGTGACGCGCTCGAGCGGCAGCGTGCGTGAAACGCCGATGCCGATCTCGCCATGGATGCGCCCGCCGGCCGGGCGGACCCTGAGCCAGTTGATCCCCACCACGCCCGGCACGCCGCGCGCGGCCTCGCGCAATTTCTCGCTGACGCCTTCCGGCGCCGTGTCCATCAGCGTGTCCAGAACGCGCCGGGCGAGGCGGAAGGCCGAATAGGCCGTGTAGGCCGCGATCGCGAAGGCCGCGACGGTGTCGGCACGCTCGAAGCCGTACCAGACGCCGATGAGCCCGACCAACACCAGCGCCGAGCCGACGAAATCGGCCGAGAAATGCGTAGCCTCGCCGGCGAGCGCCTCGCTGCCGGTTTCCCTGGCGACCTTGGTCAGCGAACGCCAGCGGATCGCATCGACCGTCATCGACAGCACCAGCACGCCGATGACGAGCGGCGTCACCGAGACATGCTCGATCAGGTTGTTCCACAGCCGGTTACCGGCCTCCCAGAGGATCGCGCCGGCGAGCGTGAACAGGATCGCGGTCTCGACCAGCGCGGCGAGCGCCTCGACCTTGCCATGGCCGTAATGATGCTCATCGTCGGCCGGCTTGTCGGAGGCGCGCACGGCGAACCAGGTGAACAGCGTCGAGCCGACATCGATCAGCCCTTGCAACGCGTCGGTGAGCAAGGCGAGCGAGCCGGAGAGGATGGCGCCGACGATCTTCGCCGCGGTGAGCAGAATGGTTGCCATCACCGAGAGGATTGCCGCACGCTGCTTGATCTGGGCGATCTGGGCGGGCGTTGCGCGCTCAGGCGGTGCCGTCACCGGTCCGTCTTGCGTTGTGGTCATGGCTCGTCCTGCTTGGCGCCCCTTGGAACGCGGAAGCTCTTGCCCGAATGAGGGAACGGATCAACCCTCTTCCTGCTCAACGAGGATGAACGATGCGATATCTCCACACCATGGTCCGCGTGACCGATCTCGATCAGGCGCTGGATTTCTACGTCAACAAGTTCGGCATGGTCGAAACCCGCCGGATCGAAAACGAGAAGGGGCGCTTCACCCTGGTCTTCCTCGCCGCCTCCGACGATGTAGCCGAGGCGAAGGCCGGCGCCTCGCGTGGCCGCCCGACGCTGGAACTGACCTATAACTGGGATCCGGAAACCTATACGGGCGGTCGCAATTTCGGCCATCTCGCCTATGAGGTCGACGACATCTACGCGACCTGCGACAAGCTGATGAAGGCCGGGGTCACGATCAACCGCCCGCCGCGCGACGGCAACATGGCCTTCATCCGCTCGCCCGACAACATTTCGATCGAGTTGCTCCAGAAGGGCGACCCCAAGCCGCCGGCGGAGCCGTGGGCGAGCATGCCGAACACCGGGAGCTGGTGAGGAGTCAGCCGACGTTGATGGGTGATAGCCTCCATGATATCATCCGATGATATCATGGAGGCTCCGATGGGCATTCTTGTCCGTGACCCGAAGATCGACCGCATGGTCCGCGAGCTCGCCGAGCGTGACGGCATCAGCTTGCAGGCCGCGATCGGCATGGCCGTCGAGCGCGAATTGAAGCGTCGCGACGAGAGGCGCCGACAAATCGAAGAAGCGACCCGCAAGGCGCAGGAGAAGCTGGCCGCCTATCCAACGGTCGATGACGGCTTGACGCATAAGGAATTCTTCGACCGCGAATATGGCGACGCCTGATGTTTCTGGATGCATCGGTCATCGTGGCCAATCTGCTCGAGGAGGCGGAGGCCGTTGCGATCAGGGAGGCTCTGTTCGACGAGAACGAACTGGTCACCTCGCCGCTTGCGATGTTCGAGGCGTCGACCCGTCTTGCGGCGGTGAAGCGCTTCAGCATCGATGACGGGTATCGGGTGGTTCAGGCCTTCATGGAGGATGCGAACGTCCGTGTTGCCGCGATCGATGCGGAGGTCGGCCGGATCGCACATCATTGTGCTGGCCTTTATCATCATTCGACTGGCCATCCCGCGCGTCTGAACATGGGTGACTGCTTCGCCTACGCTTCGGCTCGCGCGGCGAACCTCAAGCTTGCCTACAAGGGCGACGACTTCATCCACACCGATATCGAAGGTCAGCGCTTTGGCTCCTGAACCCGCGCGCGCCGGCGTCTTCTGCCTGGGCATCGCGACGCTCGACTATGTCTACAGCGTCGAGACCCCATTCCGATCCGGCGATGCCGGAGGATGCCGGCTGGCTGCCGCGCAGCCTTCCGGAGGGCGCTGGCGCGGTGCTTGCCGATACGCGCTGGGGAGAGGGGGCTCTCCCGGCCCTGAAGCTGGCGCGCCAGGCCGGCGTGCCGGGCGTCCTCGACGGCGACCGCAGGCCGCCCCACCCCGATCTCGTCGCGACGGCGAGCCATGTCGCCTTCAGCCAGCAGGCCTTGCGCGAGATATCGGGTGAGGAGGACCCTCGTCTCGGCCTCGCCAGGATGGCGCAGGGCGCGCCGAGCTGGCTCGCGGTAACGCTCGGCAAGGAGGGCGTGCTCCACTGGGACGGCGAAATCCGCCACAGCCCGGCCTTCGCGGTCGAGACCGTCGATACGCTGGGGGCTGGCGATGTCTGGCATGGCGCCTTCGCGCTGGCGCTGGCGGAAGGCCGCGACGAGGTGGCCGCGATCCGTTTCGCATCGGCCGCGGCTGCCATCAAATGCACCCGCTTCGGTGGCCGCGATGGTGCGCCGACCCGGGACGAGGTGCAGCGTTTCCTGGCCGGGGAGAGTTGATGCCCAATTCGCGCTCAATCTCTGCCTGAAATTAAGGCGCGCGGGATTGGCGGAGGGCTTGCCTAACAATGAGGCAGGCGGAAGATAGGCGGCTGCGTTGCTGGAGCCCTGATGTTCGCACCGTCCGTTCCTGCCGCCGCTGAGCTGACTCTGCCGGCCTATGTC
>NZ_JBFRDQ010000102.1:0-14181 GCF_052113865.1 Allobosea sp. TAB14
ATTACGGATCGTGAAAGCGAGGACGTCGACCTGAGATCGCTGCTATCCGCCAATGGCGGCGGCGCTCGCTCCATTTGCATCAATTAGGCTGGGATTTTGCACGAAAATTTCTGCTTGAAGGGCCGTCCCTGCAGATGGCCTGCCTCTCTGGAGTGTCCTGTTTTCCATCCAATACATGGTCGGCTTTGCGTCAGAAGCGGTCATTGAGCCACGGTCGGAAAGCGGACGCTCAAACCGATTCGTTCGAAAGAATTTTGCGGTCCAGATCAAGAATTGCGGCGGATGGGCTTTCTCATGCCGTTTCGCGCCCGAGCGTCTCGGTCGAAGACAATTCAGTTACGTAATGCTGTTGTGACCGCGGCGAAAAACGCGTCGCCCCGGCCATTCTTCACGCGCGCGGGAGTGCCGGTTTCCAAAGCTGCGGATGCCGGCCTGGACGATCAGGCGCGAAGACGCGGTGCAGCGCTGGCCGGTGGAGAAGAAGGCGCCGTTCACGGCGACCTCGACGGCGACCTTCAGATCGGCGTCATCCAGCACGACGAGCGGGTTCTTATGAAGTTCAGACAAGCGGCACACCGTGCTACTCGACCTAGCCGTCGGGCGACCCCGGGCTCGAAAAGCCCTGCGCCGGCTTGATTGATGCGTGGGGTCGACTGGCCCCCCGTCAGCGGAGTGGACGCGCAACGAAGGTCTGCCCTCAATGCTCGCGGCGAACAAAATCCGGCACTATTCAGAAAGGCGCACGGAAATCCGGCCGAGCTGCGAAATACGAGCGTCCAACAGCCCAGCGGCGCGGATCGGCAGGACGCCGCAAAGGCTCCCCGTGGTCACGAGCTGTCCCGCCTTCAATCCTCCGAGATTGTCGCTTTGCGCGTTTGCATAAGCCAGCAATGGCAATAACGGATCTCCCGCGGGATGGGATGCAGAGGCCTCATAGAGAGGCTGTCCGTTCAGCATCACGTCGCATGCGAGGCCATTGATCTCGCTGAGGGCGGAGAGCGGCACGCTTTCGCCAACGACATACCCCCTATTTCCGAGATTATCCGCGAGAAAGGATAGGAATGGCACGCTGGCCGCGCTGTCGAATCGTCCGCCGATGACCTCGATTCCAAGCACGACGTTTTCGATCGCGTCGAGAATATCGGAGCGCTGATAAGCCCCGGTCTCACGCCTTGGAAGATCTTGACGGAGGTGAACCGCGAGTTCGACCTCTATGGTGCAATCGGGGAACAGGGAAATCTCCGCCGCGTCGGGATATAGATACAAGAGCGGGGCGGCGACCGGCAGTTGCTGCGGCCCTATCGCCACTTTCCAGCCGCCGACGGGTCGAGCAAGTCGCTCCTGCACCAAGGCCTGTACCTGCATGGCGCTCACTGGACTATGCGGCACCGGCATTGAGGAGGAAGCAACCCTCTTTCCAGTCAGATGGGCGCGGACCAGCTCATCTGCGAAAGATTGGCTTTCGGAAGGGCGCGAATGCTCGAGAGCCATTCTGACCTCTTTGCCTATGGCCTATCCAGGCCGATGGCGACACGGAGAATTGACGGCTCGCGCGGTGCTCCGATCGATGAGCAATCGCACTGGCACTGCAGCAGGAGGGATCGCTCACCGCGAGATGCGATCAGGCTGCGTCAGCGATGACGGTCTGCCTCTGTTCGCCCAGTCCCTCGATGCCGAGCGTGATGACTTGCCCGGGGCGCAGATAGGCGGGAGGCTTCATTCCCTGGGCGACGCCAGCCGGCGTTCCCGTGATGATCACGTCGCCGGGGTGAAGCGTCATGAGCCCGCTGAGATAGCTCACGATTTGAGCGACGCTGAAGATCATGTTCGCGGTCGTGCCGTCCTGGCGCCGGACGCCATCGACATCGAGCCAAAGCCGCAGCGCCTGAGGGTTCGGGACCTCATCAGCGGTGACGAACCAAGGCCCGATCGGCCCGAAGGTGTCGCAGCTCTTGCCCTTGGTCCACTGACCAGTGCCCTCGCTCTGCAGCGCCCGTTCAGACACGTCATTGGCGAGGAAGTAGCCCGCGACATGGTCGAGGGCACGCGCCTCCGACACGTATTTTGCCTTCGTTCCGATCACGACCCCCAACTCGACCTCCCAGTCGAGCTTGGTGGACCCGCGAGGCTGGACGATGTTGTCGTTGGGGCCGACGATCGCGCTCGTCGCCTTCATGAACACGACGGGTTCGGCGGGCGCCTGGTTGCCCGTCTCTCGCGCGTGATCGATGTAATTGAGCCCGATGCAGATGAACTTGCCCACGCCGCTGAGGCAGGGGCCGATCCGATCGACCTGTTCAATGACAGGCAGCGTTTTGGGGTCGCGCGCTGCAATCCGTCGAAGTCCATCGGGGGTCACGGTCGCGCCGTTGACGTCCTGAACGACCCCGCTGAGATCCCGGATCGTGCCGTCGCTTTCGAGAAGAGCAGGCCGCTCCCCGCCCGCCGGTCCGTAGCGAAACAACTTCATATGTGACTCTCCATGAACTGCGAGTGGGCAGGAATGCCCGTCCCACCCGCCTGGCCTTGTGGTGCGATCACTGCGCCTTGGTCAGCGCCTCGTCGTAGCGCTTGACGACTTCCGCATAGGCGTTTTCGGGCGTCTCATCCTTCAGCACCATCCTCTGGAAAGCTTCGCCAAGGATGGTGTGGAAGGTCGACAGAATGGGCGAATAAGAGACCGCCTGGCCGCGCTGACTGACCAGTTCGGCCCAGCGCTTCTGGTTCGCAGCGGCTTCGCTCTGCAGATAGGGCGCGGTATAGGTCGACTTCCTGGAAACCACCTCGCCGCCCTCGGCCGCGATTGCCTGCGCCTCCGGGGAGATGACGAACTTCATGAAGGTCCAGGCAGCATCCTGCTTCTTGGAATTCTTGTTCAGGGCGATCGAATAGCTGTAGACGGTCTGCTTGTCCGACGGCGTGTAGGACGGGGCCGGGGCCCAGGCCAGATCGTCTCCCGCTCCTTGCGTCTGGACGGTCTTGAAGCGGTACAAGCCGAAATTCGTCATCGCGATCGTGCCGGACCGAAGGCCGTCATGGACCTCGTTGATCCCCATCTGCGCGCTGCGCAACGACGTCACCTTACATTTGGTGAACAGGTCCTTGATGGTCGCTCCGGCGCGGATGAAGTTCTCTTTCGAGAACGCGATCTTGCCGTCCGGCGCGAAGTAACGCCCGTCCGAGCCCACGAGCATCGTGCTGAGGAAGAACTCCGCGAGGCTTTGGGCACCACCAATGCCGCCGGTCGCACCGAGCGGGACGGCGAAACCGTTGATGTTCGGCTGCTTGAACTTTGGTCCGGCCGCGCAGACCTCCTCCCACGTCGTCGGCGGCGTCACGCCCGCTTCCTGGAGGGCGCCCTTGCGGTAGACCAGGATCGGGATGCGGAAGTCCTGGGGGAGACCGTAGAGCTTGCCGTCGATCTGGGCCGTCGAGAGCGGCAGCAACCAGTCGTCATCCGGAATCCCATCCTTTTTGACGAGGTCGTTCAGCGCCAGGAGATTGCCCGTGGCCGCGTATTCGGGAAGACCGAAGCTGACGACCCGGATGACATCGGGCGTTTCGCTGCGGGATTTGACCGCCCTTGTTACCGTCTGGCCCGTGGGATCGACCAGAAGACGAATTTTGATGTCCGGGTGCTTGCTCTCGAAAGCCTGGATCATCTTCGTCTGGGCTGCAGACCGAGGATCATTGGCATTATTGGGGTCGAGGAACGTCGAGTAGACGATTTCCGTCGCTTGGGCGGCGGCGCGCTCCGTGAAGGAAGCGGATACGCCGGCGCAGACGGTCAATGCGACGGCTGCCTTGATCAATGTGCGTCGTGACGTAGCGCTCATGAGTGTTTCCCCTCTCTCTCGTTGGTAATTCTGGCGCGCGGGTAAGATTTCTTGCCGATCAGCCTTTCACAGCCCCTGCCGTAAGGCCGGAGATGAACCACTTCTGAACAAGACCGAACATGAGAATGACCGGCATGGATGCGATGACGACGAAGGCCATCATGTAAGACCACGAGATGCCGACCGCGTCGAAGACCTGGTTGACCAGCGCAACCTGAAGAGTCCGCTTGGCGACCTCGGGCGCAAAGACGGCRACCGTGATGTAGTCGTTCCAGGTCGTGACGATGCCGATGGTTGCGACTGCGGCGATGCCCGGCCGGATCAGCGGAAGGATGAGGTGCCAGATGATCTGAAAGCGGTTTGCGCCATCCATGAAGGCGGAGTCTTCGATCTCCACGGGAACGGCTTCGACGAAGTTCGCAATGAACCACACCGTCTGGGGAATGATCCTCGCCGACAGGATGATCGTCACGACGATCCCGCTGTTGAGCAGCCCGATCGAGTCGAGCAGGTAGAACGTCGGGACCAGGAGCGCGACGCCCGGCACCATCGAGGTTGCCAGAATCGTCAGCATCAGAGTGCGCTTGCCTTTGAACGAGAAGCGCGCGGCTGCATAGCCGGCGGGGATCCCGACCAGCAGGGCGAGAGCCACGGCGCCAACGGAGTAGGCGACGGAATTCCAGAAATCCCGAAGGAACGACTGGTCGCGAAACACTTTGAGGTAGTTTTCCAATGTCGCAGTGCTGGGCCAGAGCGTCGGCGGCACGGCCACGGCTTCGACTTCGGTCTTGAACGAAGTCGCCAGGGCCCACGCCACAGGCCCGAGCACAATGACCGCAAAGATGAAGGACAGGAGGATTGCGGGGATTCGCCCATTCGGGCGACCAGAGGATATGGCGGCGCTCATATGACAGATCCTATCCAGTGACGCGGCCAGTAAGCCGGGTGTAGACCACACCGAGCGCAACGTTGATCAACAGAACAACGATGGAGACGACAGCCGTGGGCCCAATATTGACGGCCTGAACGGTTCCGCGGAACGCCTCGAAGCTCAATGTTGTGGTTGAACCCAATGGACCGCCGCCGGTCATGACGATAATCAGCGTCATGAGGGTCAGGTACATGATCGACAGGGTCAGTGCAGTGCTGCCCAATGTCGGGAGGATGTGCGTCAGGGTGACATAGCGAAACTTGACGAGCGCCCCGCCGCCGTCAATTTCCACGGCCTCGTAAAGCTCCTTGGGAATTGACTGCATGGCAGCAGTGGCCATGACCATCACATAGGGAAAGGACCACCACGCGGTGACGATGATGATCAGGGGCAATGCGAGGCCCGGATCACCCAACATGAGACCAGGCTCGATCCCCACGGCCTGCATCAGGTAGGGAATAGGCCCGAATGACGGGTTCAGCAGCCAAAGCCATATGCTGCCCACGACCGACATCGACAGCGTCCAGGGGAACAGAATGAACACCCGCAGGACCGAACCGGTCGCGCCGGCGTTGTTCAGCACGAGGGCCGCGGCCATCCCGAGAACAACCGCGCCAGCGAGCGATCCGACGACGTAGGTCAGCGAGACAAACACCGTGTTCCAGAACGCCGACGAGCCGAAGACCTCGTAAAAATTCGCCAGGCCTACGAACCCTGTGAGCTCGTAGTACCGCGTTTTCTGGAAGCTCAACCAACCAACGAAGAACGTCGGATAGAGCGTAACCAGAAACAGGACGACGATCGCTGGTGCGAACCAGAGATAGGGGATCCACGAAAAGCGAGCTCGGCTCTGCGTGTCCGACGTGTCGCCAAGAAGACCAGCCCCGGAAGTGGCGGTCGCGGCCTGTGTGTGGCTTGCTGACATTTCAGTTCCGTATGAGTTCTCTCGACCACGGCTGCATTCGCGATGCAGCCAGGGAGCAAAGTCTTCGGTACTTAGGAAAGGCGGCGGCCATCCTGTTCGCTGAACACGTGAACCCGCGAAACATCCGGCCTGACCCGAATGATTTCGCCCGGCTGCGGCAGATCTGAATCCCGAAAAATGCAAACGATGCTCTGGGATCCGTGACGCGCAATGACCTGCGTCTCAGCCCCCGTCGGTTCGACGACGGCCACAGTGAGAGCCAACCCGTCGTCGCTCCTGACGAGATGCTCGGGCCGGACGCCGTAGACGGCGCCGGACGACAGGTGCTCCAAGCCGGCCGGCAGGGTCAGAACCGACCCATCTTCCAGAAGGAACCGGCCTCGCTCGCAGCGGCCCTTCAGGAAGTTCATCGCGGGCGATCCGATGAATCCAGCCACAAACATGTTGGCGGGGTTGTTGTAGAGCTCAAGCGGAGCGCCGACCTGCTCGACAATTCCATCATGCATGACGACGATCTTGTCGGCCATGGTCATGGCCTCGACCTGATCGTGGGTTACGTAAACGGTCGTGGTCTTGAGGCGCTGATGCAGCTCCTTGATCTCGGTGCGCATCTGCACGCGGAGCTTGGCATCGAGGTTCGACAGCGGTTCATCGAAGAGGAAGACCTGCGGATTTCTAACGATGGCGCGGCCCATCGCGACGCGCTGCCGCTGGCCGCCCGAAAGCTCGCGCGGATAGCGATCAAGCAGCTTGGTCAGGCTGAGGATTTCCGCCGCGCGCTTGACGCCCGCTTCACGCACGTCCTTCGGAGCCTTTTTGAGCTTCAGCGAGAAGCCCATATTCTCCGCGACGGTCATGTGGGGATACAGCGCGTAGTTCTGGAACACCATCGCGATGTCGCGCTCCTTCGGTGGAACGCTGTTCACCGTCCTGCCGCCGATCCGGATCTCCCCGCCTGAGATATCCTCGAGGCCGGCGATCATGCGCAGCAAGGTCGACTTTCCGCATCCGGACGGCCCGACCAACGTCACGAACTCACCGTCGCGAATGTCGACCGTTACGCCGTGGATGACAGCCGCGGTGCCGTAGGCCTTCCGGACCGCGTTGAGCTCAACATTAGCCACTCGTTTCCTCCCTCGGCCTCTGAGCGGCCATTTTTTTAGTTGGCCAGGATCTGGCTGTTAATGGAACGATATTCCGATAGCATGCTGAATGTCAATTCGAACCTCTCGCGCCGCGCATCCCTGCGGCACGAAGCATAAAATATATAACATTATCAATATTTTGTGGCGATTACGCCGTGGTCGCCTGCCTGACGGAGGAGGCAATTCGGTACGGCCAGAGGGCAGAAAGCTCCTGCGCAGCGGCCTTTACCTGCTCCCCCACTCGTGGAACGACGAGGGGGGAAAAGCGATGGATCGGGCCGGCAACACTTACGGTGCCCACGACCTGCTCGCCGACGCGGATTGCAGCCGCCACGGCGGCAACGCCCGGCTCGGCCTCTTCGATCGCAGTGGCCCAGCCTCGCTCCTGCGTCTCGTCCAGGGCAGCCGAGAAAGTCTGCTTCGTCGTGATGACCCGAGGACCTCCCTTGTCCGATGTCCCCAGTCCACTGGCGACGGCTCGGGCGAGGGCCTCGTCGCGCGCGAGCGTCGCCAGCCAAGCTTTACCATTGGCCGTCATATGAAGTGGAACTTTTGCGACAAGTTCAGGCTGGTATATCAATCCTGTTCTGGCGCCTTGCGAATGAGCAATCCAGGTTAGTCCGTCAGGATCGACGATAGCGATCCTGCCAAGACCTTCCGTTGCGCTTGCCAATCGATCGAGAATGGGCTGGCAGATGTCCGGAATACGCGTCCCGACCAGAAGGCGCTGGCCAACCACGGCCAAGCGCAACGACAGGCGGTAGAAGCCGCTATCGGCGTCCTGCTCGGCCCATCCGAGGTCGCACAGGGTGGTGACAAGCCGATGCGCCGCACTTTTCGGCACATCCAAGCGGCGGCTGATCTCTCCGAGCGGCATCGCGCCGGCATTCTCGCTCAGCAGAGTGATGAGGTCGAAGCAGCGTTCGACGAGGGATTTGACAAGCCGCATGGCACCACTGTAGCAAGAGGTTGTTGGAACGACATTCCATTAGCACGATCCGCTGGTTTTCGCAAACTTCGCGGCCCGATAACCTGCCAAGGAAGCCTGGGAGCCACCATGAGGTCAATTCAGCAGGACCTGTCGGGAAAGATCGCCGTGATCACCGGCGCCGGCCGCGGATTGGGAAAAGCCATCGCCGACGTTCTCGCCGGCCGTGGCGCTCATGTGGTCGTCAACGATCTCACGCTCGAACTGGCCGAAGAGGCAGCCGCCTCCGCACGGGCTCGAGGCGAGAGTGCCAGTGCGATCGCTTTTGACGTAGCCGACCCGAACCAGGTCGAGATTGCCTTCCGAAGGATCCGGGGGGATCACGGCCGGGTCGACATCCTGATCAATAACGCCGGCATCGGCGATTTTGTGAGCTTCCCGGAGATAACCCCCGAAAAATGGGACCGGATGCTCAACATCCATCTGAAAGGCTCGTTCAATTGCTGCCAGGCCGTGCTCGCCGGCATGAAGGAGCAGACGTACGGGAAGATCGTCAACATCAGTTCCGTGGCCGGAAAGCGCGGCGATTTTATCGGCAATGCGCATTACACCGCTGCCAAGGCTGGGATTATCGGCCTGACGAAGTCCCTCGCGCTCTACGCCGCCCCGTTTGGCATCAACGTCAATGCCATCGCGCCGGGATTGGTTGCCACGGAGCTCAGCGATGAGATGAGCAGCGAGATGAAGGCGACGACCATCTCGCGCATTCCCGCCGGCCGCCTTGGTCGCCCAGAGGAGATCGCGCGGGCCACGGCTTTCCTCGTGTCTGACGACGCGAGCTACGTCTTCGGAGAGACCTTAAGCGTCAATGGCGGCTCCTACATGGATTGAGTGCCTCGACACCCGGGTTGTCACGGAGCTTCCGATGAAGATCGCCATATTTGACGTCAGCCACTGGCATTTCCCACTGTATCTCTTGCCGCTGGGAGATCCTGGCATCGAGGTCGTGGGGATCTCGGATAGTGAAGCGTTTGCCGGCACTCGTTTCGCGCAACAACTGAACTGCAAGCTCTTCGACTCCAATGAAGAGCTTCTCGAAGAGGAATTCGACTTTGCCCTGGTGTTCAGCCGTCATTCCAGGATGGCGGGACTGGCCGAGCGGCTCATCGAGCGTGGTATTCCGTTTCTGATCGAGAAGCCCTGCGGGCTCGATCTGCAGGAAGTTCGTCGAATCCGGCAATTGGCGGAGCAGCGCGGCGTCTATGTCAGCGTTCCCTTCATCAATCGTGTGAGCGACTGGGCCGCGCGGCTGTCGCCCGCCGAAGGCTTTACGCCGGAGGGCTTTCAGCACCTCTCGTTCCGGTTCGTCGTTGGGCCGGTSGAGCGCTATGAGCGAAATGGGTGCGGCTGGATGCTGGATCAGCAGCAGGCTGGCGGTGGGTCACTGCTGAATGTCGGCATCCATTTCATCGACCTGATCGCGACTCTGACGGGCGCCCCGATCACTCACGTTTCAGCCCAGGCACGCACATATCGACCCGACGTCACGGTCGACGAGCAGGCTGTGCTCACCTGTCAAAATGCGGCAGGCCAGATCGGAGTGATCGAGACGGGCTACCTGTATCCGTCGACGGCAGAGGATCAGCGCGACTTCGCGTTCTCCATCTCGCACAGCACCTCCTACATACGGGGTTATGCCGACCAACTTTATCTGAAGGCACGCGATCAGGCGGCGGGACAGTCCATAAGGGTCGAGTACAACACCGACGCTTATTACCCGGTGTTCCTGAGGCGCAGCTGGGCCGATCTGGCCGAGGGCCGACCGCCTTTCGCAGGTTTGCGCGAAGCCGAACACGCGATGGCTGTCCTTGAGGCAGCACACCGTTCCGCAGCCAATGGCGGCGCCCCCCAAACAGTCGAGCATGCCCCGTAGGGCCCCTCCCCCCGAGCGGCTTTGACCCGCTGCGATGCCGAGCGCGTTCGTCGACCTCTGAGATCGATCGAGCCGAACGGGAAACAGACGAGAGAGGAAACACCCATGTCGTTGTCAGGATCCGGCGTCATCGCGATTTGGAACGATATCACTGACGAGGGGCGAGCCAATTTCTACGAATGGCACGACCGCGAGCATATTCCGGAGCGGGTCGGCATACCCGGCTTTCTGCGCGGGCGCCGCTATATCGCCTTGTCGGGAACGCCGGAGTACTTCACGCTCTACGAGGTTGAAGACAAGTCCGTGCTCACCGGAGCGGACTATCTGGCGCGATTGAACAGCCCGACCGAGTGGACCACACGTTCGGTCCAGCACTTCAGGAATACCGCTCGCTCGCTGTGCGATGTCGAGGTCTCGCTGGGCGCGGGGTCTGGCGGTTTCATCGGGACGATCCGCTTYGATTGCGAACCAGGCCAGGATCCGAAAATTCTCAAGACGGTCTCCGAAGCGATCCTGCCCGAGGTGGCGAAAACAGCCGCGATCTCCGCAGCGCATATCTGCCGGGCCGATGAGAGCGCGAGCAACGTCAAGACAGCCGAGCAGCGCGGGCGCGCCGCAAACATGGTTCCTCGTTGGGTCCTGATCGTGGAAGGAGCCACGCAGGAGGCGGTCGAGCGTGTCCTGTCCACCCATCTGAGCCCCGCGGTGCTGGCTGATCTGGGCGCTCAGGAAGCCCTGCATGGAGTCTACCGCCTGCAATTCGACCTTCTCGGCAACCGATGAGGCCAAATCATCGCCCCTAGGGCGCCAGGGCCGGCTCCCAACGACACGGCCCGACCAGCAAGAACGGCGCGCCCTGCCACGGTCGACGCGCGGTTTCACACACAGGAAGCCGGGACGATGCACCCAGTGATACGCCTTCACACCGACGATAACGTCGTCATCGCGCGCATGGCGTTGCCGGCTGATACGGCCATTGCGGACGGGGTCGTAACCTCCGTTCGCATTCCTGCTGGACACAAGACCGCTGCGCGCCCGATCGCTCAAGGCGAGCCCGTTCGCCGCTACAATCAGGTGATCGGCTTTGCGAGCACCACTATCGCCCCTGGAGACCACGTCCATGTTCACAACATGGGAATGGGCGATTTCGCGAAGGACTATGCCTACGGCCGAGACGCAAAGCCCACGGATTATGTCGAAGTCCCCGCCACCTTCGAGGGCATTCGCCGCCCGGACGGCCGCGTCGCGACCCGCAACTACATCGGCATCCTCACCTCGGTGAATTGCAGCGCCCATGTCGCAGGGCTCGTGGCCGACGCATTCAAGCGGCATCCCCTTCTCGGGATCCAGCCGCTCGCCGACTATCCGCATGTCGATGGCGTCGTTGCGCTCACGCACAAGACCGGCTGCGGCATGGCCGAAGGAGAGCCCCTGCAGCTTCTGCGGCGCACGCTCGCCGGCTATGCGCGCCACCCCAATTTCTCTCACATCGTCGTGCTCGGGCTCGGCTGCGAGGTGAACCAGATCAGCGGGATGCTGAAGGAGCACAATCTGACCGACCGCATCCGCAACATGGACATTCAGGCCATGGGGGGAACCCGCAAGACGGTGGAGGCCGGCATGGATTTCGTGCGGGAGGTTCTCGCTGATGCGAACCATGTGCATCGGGAGACCGTTCCCGCAAGCGAGCTCAAGATCGCACTGCAATGCGGCGGGTCGGACGGTTACTCCGGCGTCTCGGCCAATCCCGCCCTTGGCGTCGCAAGCGATCTCGTCGTGCGCAGTGGCGGCACGGTGATCCTGTCGGAAACGACGGAAACATACGGCGCCGAACATCTCTTCACCCGTCGTGCCGTCAGCCGGGACGTCGGTGAGAAGCTGGTGAGCCTCATGTCCTGGTGGGAGGACTACACCCGCAAGCACGGGGCGGAGATCAATGCGAACCCGTCTCCTGGCAACAAGGCCGGGGGGCTGACGACGATTCTCGAAAAATCGCTCGGTGCGATGGCCAAAGCCGGCAGCACCAACCTCGTGGACGTGATCCAATACGCGGAAGCCGTGACCGCGAAGGGGTTCGTGTTCATGGACACGCCGGGCTTCGATCCGGTCGCGGCGACCGGCCAGGTGGCCGGTGGCGCAAACGTGGTGTGCTTCACCACCGGGCGCGGCAGCGTATTTGGCTGCAAGCCGGCGCCGTCGATCAAGATCGCCACCAACACTCCTCTCTGCCGGCGCATGGAGGAGGACATGGACGTCAATTGCGGCACGATCCTCGAGGGCGAGGAGACCGTACCGGAATCCGGGCAGCGGATCTTCGACCTCATTCTGCGGGTCGCCTCCGGCGAGCGCACCAAGAGCGAGCTGTTCGATTTCGGATCGGCCGAGTTCGCTCCGTGGCCGCTCGGCGTCACTGTCTGAACGGCCGCATGACGGATGTCGAGAGAGATCGCCACGACGTGATCTGGACCCTGCACCAAACGCCACAAGCCCCGGGATTGGATGGGCTTCGCGGCGACGAGACCCGATTTTAACAGGAGGAACGATCGATGAGAGCCTTGGTGAGTGGCGGAAGCCGCGGGATCGGAGCGGCGGTTTGCCTGCGCATCGCTGAAGCCGCCCTTGCGAGAGGCGAGCGTCCGAAGATCGCAGTCTGTGGTCGAGAGGATTCTGAACCGCAGGAGGAGGTTGCCCGTGCGGTGCGGGAGATGGGGGGCGAGGCCGTCGCTTTGTCGGGAGATCTCAGCGGTGTCGACGCTGCCGCCAAGCTTGTGGAAGCGACGGTGGCAGCCTTCGGCGGGCTCGACGCTCTCGTCTGCAATGCCGGCGTCGCGAGCCCCGGGAAAATCTGTGACCTGTCGGTTGCCGAGTGGGACAGGATGTTCGACATCAACCTTCGCGGCGCCTGGCTGCTCGCCAAGAGTTCCTACCCTCATCTGAAAGCAAGCCGCGGCGCAGCCTGCCTCACGTCTTCGATGTCAGGGCAGGTACCGCACGAGGGATCGGGCGCCTATAGCCCGACCAAGGCTGCGCTCAGGATGCTTGCGCAAACGCTCGCCCTGGAGTGGGCGCCAGACGGAATTCGCGTCAACGTCGTTTCCCCCGGCATGACGCACACCCCCATGTCAGCGAAGATGTACGCCGATCCCGAGATCAAGAAGGCAAGAGAGGCGCTGATCCCGCTTTCCCGGATCGGTGATCCGAAAGATATCGCCAATGCGATCGAATTCATGATCAGCCCGCTATCGAGTTACATCACGGGTCAGGATCTGTGTGTCGACGGTGGTTTTACCAAGTCGATTCTCAGCCACATTCCTGGCCGCCCGAGCTCAACGCCTCAAGGCGCTTGACCGAGGATTTATTGGCTCAATCGCCTCAAGAGACTGAGATCAACTGTTGTTGTCAGCCTCTTGAGATCGGATCGGTCCAGTCCGTCCTTGAAAAAACAACGAGCGTCTAGGGAGTTCTTATAAAATGATCATCAATACGTTTTCATACATCTGGTCCGCCACGGCGGTGGATGCGATGTGCGATCTCACCCGGCACGGCTACCATGTGTTCGAGGTGCCGATCAGTTCGCCGCATTGTTGGCCGGACGAGATGACGCGGGCGGTGCGTTCGGACGGAAGGAAGCGTTTGCAGGATTGCGGCGCAAGCGTGCGGTGTCTCAACGCCGGTGGATTCGATATCAATCTGGCGAGTCCCGCAGCCAATATGAGACGCAAGAGCACGGATCACATCAAAGCTGTGATCGAGCTGGCTTACGATTGGGGCGCAGCCGAGGTGGTCATCTCGCCGGGCACAAGGCGCCCGATGATTTCTCCATCGCTTCCGAAGACTTTTGGCTGGCTGTACGAAAGCTTGGACGTTCTGTTGCCGCGGGCCGAGCAGGCTGGCGTCCGCCTCTTGTTCGAAAACACGCCCTATTGCTTCAGGCCGACATTCGATGAAATGCTCGGGCTCGTAAAAGACGTTAACAGTGAAAATCTGAAGATTGTCTATGACGTCGCGAACGCGGCGTACATCAAGGAAGATCCCGTCTCGACCCTGCTGTCCGGGCATTCGGCAATCGGGCTCGTCCATATCTCCGACACGGGCCTCGAGGAATGGGGCCATGATCCGATCGGCACGGGTGTGGTCGATTTTGTGGAGCTGGCAAAAGCCGTCGACGCTACCTGCAAAGTCGAAAACGTGGTCCTCGAAATCATTCGCGAGGATGAACCCTTGGGATCGATCAACACCGGCATCGCGGAGCTGAAGAAGCGGGGTTGGAATCTGCAATCCCTCGGCCGGTAACGTTCGAGGCGTTCGCCACGGCGAAAGCGATCCAGCCGCGCACTTGCCATGGCGTCGAGGCCGAATGCGCTGCGAATTGACAGCATGTTGCCTTGGGCAGCGCCGACGACATCGCGGTCGCGGTATTCGCGCCCGGAAACGCCAGCGGGAAGCTGCAGGTCGCACTGGTCAACGAGGTGCTCGCTGCCGG
>NZ_JBFRDQ010000103.1:0-24118 GCF_052113865.1 Allobosea sp. TAB14
CAGCCGACCCGGGCCTTCGTTCCAGCCGGAACGTTGCCGCACCACAACTGAGCGCTCGCGCAGCAGAACAGAAGAGGGGCCGTCCCGCACGGCCCCTTTTTCGCTTCCGCGACGCGTGGACGCCCCTCGATCAGGCCGCCTGGCGCAGCGCGATCTCGAAGGGGGTGAGGCTGACCGTGCCGCCCCGCACGGTGGCCAGCGTGTTGCAGGGCAGCGCCTGCCAGCATTCGCGCGCCGCATCGACGGGCTCGGAGGCGATGACGACGCTGTCGGCTTTCTGGCAGACATAGAGGCTCGGCGGCCGGTCGTCGGAGGACCAGCGCACGGCATGGATGGTCTCGCCATCGGCGAGGGCCGCCGCGCAGCGCAGCGGCTCGCGCGTGCCGGCCTCATCCATCAGGGACAGCGCCATCGAAAGCGCCGCAGCCAGCGCCTCGCCGGCGGCGAGCCCGCGCGCCATCTGCGCCATCGCCAGCAGGAAGATCGCTTCGGAATCGGTGGTGCCGGCGCGCACGCCGTAGAGCGCGTCCGGAATCAGGTTCTCGAGCTTGCGACGGATCGCGCCATAACCGCCGATCTGGCCGTTATGCATGAAGAGATGGCGGCCATGGACGAAGGGGTGRCAGTTGGCGCGCGTCGTCGCCGTGCCGGTCGCGGCCCTGACATGGGCGAAGAACAGATGCGAGCGCACCTGCCGCGCGATCGAGAGCAGGTTCTCGTCCGACCAGGCCGGCCTGACCTCGCGATACTGCCCGGGCTCGGAGCGTTCCCCGTACCAGCCGACGCCGAAGCCGTCGCCATTCGTGCCGGTCTTGGCCTCCTCGGCATGGAGCGACTGGTGGATCAGCGAGTGGCAGGGCGAGGCGATGAAGTCCTCGAGAAAGACGGGCACGCCGGAATAGGCAAGGAAGCGGCACATGAAGGGCTCGAATCGGCCGGGGCGGATGGTCGAGAATAATATTCTTCAAAAATGAATGGCGACATAATGATCGTTCTCCGCCATCGCGCCGCAACCGTGAGGACGGCAGCTGGGCGCCCTGCGGAACCCTCTCGCAGCCCGCCCGGACACGTGCTTCTTTCGTCTAATGGATAAGGCATCCCCCGTCTTGCGCCGCTGCATGTGCTCCTATACCCAGCACGTAAACGGCGCATAACCGGCAGACGGGCGAAGCATGACCGGGCCTGCGCGCATCTCGATGGGAGCGGGGACGTGAAGGGCCTTCTTGCAGTCAGCCGCGTGATCGACG
Source organism: Allobosea sp. TAB14 (assembly GCF_052113865.1). Lineage (NCBI taxonomy): Bacteria > Pseudomonadati > Pseudomonadota > Alphaproteobacteria > Hyphomicrobiales > Alloboseaceae > Allobosea > Allobosea sp. TAB14. The sequence continues at coordinate 1,248 of NZ_JBFRDQ010000103.1, forward strand.
CGGTCAACGGCTTCATCGGCCGGAAAATCGCGTGGCTGATCCTTGCGGCGGTGATCGTCGCGACCGTCAACGCCGTCATCCGCAAGGTCTTCAACGTCTCGTCGAATGCCTGGCTCGAATTGCAATGGATGCTGTTCGGCGCGGTCTTCCTGATGTGCGCCTCCTGGACGATGCAGGTGAAGGAGCACATCCGCATCGACATCGTGAACAGCATGCTGCCGAAGCGCGTGCGGCAATGGATCGAGCTGCTCGGCCATCTCTTCTTCCTGATGCCGTTCTGCCTGCTGATCGTCTACCATTCCTGGCCGTTCTTCCTGCGCTCCTACGAGATCAACGAGCAGTCGCTCTCGGCCGGCGGCCTGCCGCAATGGCCGGCGAAGGGCCTCGTCATCGTCGGCTTCCTGATGCTGACGATCCAGGGCGTCTCCGAGATCATCAAGCAGATCGCGATCATGCGCGGCGATCTCGAGGATCAGGAGGTGGCTGCCGGTCACGCCGCCGCGGCGGAGGCGGAAGCCCAGCGCCTGCTCGATCAAGCCAAGGAACAGGGCCTCGCTTCGTGAGCGGCCCGCAAGAAGTCCGGAAACTCCCCATGCACGCACCTCGCCTTCCGCGCGCCGCCGGCCTGCTGCTCGCGCTCACCGCCCTCGCCTTCTTCAGCCTGCACACCGGCGACGCCTTCGCGGCGGGCGGCGGCATCGGCGATTTCCTGCGCGTCAACATGGCGCCGGTGATGTTCGCCACCCTCGTCGTCTTCCTGCTGCTGGGCTATCCCGTCGCCTTCGCGCTCGCGGCCAACGGCCTGCTCTTCGCGCTGATCGGCATCGATCTCGGCCTGTTCCAGGAGAATTTCCTGCAGGCTCTGCCGGAGCGCATCTACGGCACGATGAACAACGACGTGCTGCTGGCGATCCCGTTCTTCACCTTCATGGGCCTCATCCTCGAGCGCTCCGGCATGGCCGAAGACCTGCTCGACACGATTGGCCAGCTCTTCGGCCCGGTCCGTGGCGGCCTCGCCTATGCGGTGATCTTCGTCGGCGCGCTGCTTGCGGCCACCACCGGCGTCGTCGCGGCCTCGGTGATCTCGATGGGCCTGATCTCGCTGCCGATCATGCTGCGCTACGGCTATGACCGGCGCCTCGCCTCGGGCGTCATCGCGGCCTCGGGCACGCTGGCCCAGATCATCCCGCCCTCGCTGGTGCTGATCGTGCTCGCCGACCAGCTCGGCCGTTCGGTCGGCGACATGTATGAGGGCGCCTTCATTCCCGGCCTCGTCCTGGCCGGCCTCTACGCGCTCTACGTCTTCCTCGTCACCATCGTCTATCCGAAGCGCGCYCCGGGCCTGCCGCCGGAAGCGCAGACGCTGCGCGACGCCGACGGCAAGACCCGGCGGTTCTCGCTGCTSGTCGTCRCSRTCATCTCCTTCGCCRTCGCCTACGCCTATATGAAGCTCTTCACCAAGGTGACGGCGGGGTCGGACTTCGTCGTGCTGACGATGTCGATCGCGGTCGGCGTGTCCTTCGTGATCGCGCTCATCAACAAGGCGCTGGGCCTCAACCTGCTCTCGCGCATGGCCGAGCAGGTCGTGTTCGTGATGGTGCCGCCGCTGGCGCTGATCTTCCTGGTGCTGGGCACGATCTTCATCGGCGTCGCCACGCCGACGGAGGGCGGCGCCATGGGCGCGGCCGGCGCGATCCTGCTCGCCTGGGGCAAGAAGCGCATGAATTTCGAGCTGCTCCGGCAGGCGACGGAGTCGACCGCCAAGCTCTCGGCCTTCGTGCTCTTCATCCTGGTCGGCGCGCGCGTCTTCTCGCTCACCTTCTACGGCGTCAACGGCCATGTCTGGGTCGAGCATCTGCTGGTCGGCCTGCCGGGCGGCGCGACGGGCTTCCTGATCGTCGTCAACGTGATGGTGTTCCTGCTCGCCTTCTTCCTCGACTTCTTCGAGCTGGCCTTCATCATCGTGCCGCTGCTCGGCCCTGCGGCGGACAAGCTCGGCATCGACCTGATCTGGTTCGGCGTCATCCTGGGCGTGAACATGCAGACCTCGTTCATGCACCCGCCCTTCGGCTTCGCGCTGTTCTTCCTGCGCTCGGTCGCGCCGAAGAACCCCTACAAGGACAAGATCACCGGCAGGATGATGCAGCCCGTCACCACCGGGCAGATCTACTGGGGCGCCGTGCCCTTCGTCGTGATCCAGTGCATCATGGTCGCGCTCGTCGTGCTCTTCCCGCAGATGGTGATGCACTACAAGGCCTCGGCCGTGCAGCTCGACCAGAAGGCGATCGACAAGCAGTTCGACTCGATCCAGGTTCCGACCATCGGCGGTCCGGGCGGCTTCGACTTCACCGCGCCGCCGGCGATCGATCCACCCAAGCCCTGAGCAAGGAGACAGCATGGCGAAATGGTGGAAGGCGCTTGCCGGCGCCGGTGTGATCAGCCTATTGCCAGGAGCCGCGCTCGCGGCCGGGGATATCGGCGGCGCGACGATGGGGCCGCTCTGGGCATTGCCCTTCGCCGGCATGCTGCTCTCGATCGCGCTCGGGCCGATCCTGTTCCACCATCTCTGGGAATTGCACTACGGCAAGTTCGCGGCCTTCTGGGCGCTCCTGCTGCTGGTGCCGCTGGTGGCCCTGCGCGGCTTCGACGCCTCGCTCGGCGCCGTGCTCCATACGGCCCTGCTCGAATATTTGCCCTTCATCATCCTGCTCTTCGCGCTCTTCACCATCGCGGGCGGCATCCTGATCACCGGCAACCTGCACGGCTCGCCGGCGACCAACACCGTCATCCTCGCGATCGGCACGGTGATGGCCAGCATCGTCGGCACGACCGGCGCCTCGATGATCCTGATCCGGCCCCTGCTGCGGGCGAACGACAACCGGCGCCACAACGTCCATGTCGTGGTCTTCTTCATCTTCCTGGTCTCGAATATCGGGGGATCGCTGACGCCGCTCGGCGACCCGCCGCTCTTCCTCGGCTTCCTGCGCGGGGTCGACTTCTTCTGGACGACCTGGCACCTGCTGCCGGAGACCGGCTTCGCCGTCGTGGTCCTGCTGCCGCTGTTCTACGCGCTCGACAGCTATCTCTACCGCAAGGACGACAGCCTGCCGTCGCTGAAGGACCCGACGCCGGACCGCAACCTGAAGCTCTGGGGCAAGGTCAACATCCCCCTGCTCGCCGGCGTCATCGCCGCGATCCTGCTCTCGGCCAACTGGAAGCCGGGCGTCGTCTTCGATATCCACGGCGTGCATGTCGAGCTGCAAAACCTCGTCCGAGACGTCATTCTGCTTGGGCTCGCCGGGCTCTCGCTGGTGCTGACCCCGAAGCAGGTGCGCGCCGGCAACGAGTTCTCCTGGGGGCCGATCCTCGAGGTCGCGAAGCTCTTCGCCGGCATCTTCATCTGCATCATCCCGGTGCTGGCGATGCTGCAGGCCGGACGCGAGGGCGCCTTCTCGTCGCTGGTCGCGCTGGTCAACCATCCCGACGGTAGCCACAACACCGTCGCCTATTTCTGGCTGACCGGGCTGCTCTCCTCCTTCCTCGACAACGCCCCGACCTATCTCGTCTTCTTCGAGCTGGCGGGCGGCAATGCCAAGGAACTGATGACGACGGGCGCGCTGACGCTGGCGGCGATCTCGGGCGGCGCGGTCTTCATGGGCGCCAACACCTATATCGGCAACGCGCCGAACTTCATGGTCTACGCCATCGCCAAGGACCGTAAGGTCGCGATGCCCAGCTTCTTCGGCTACATGCTCTGGTCCGGCGCGATCCTGATCCCGGTGTTCATCCTRCAGACCTTCCTGTTCTTCCGGTAACGCCGGACATCCAATCGTCATTCTCGGGCGCAGACCCGAGAAGCGCTGGACGAGAGAGCACTGGTTTCCGTCATGGTCGGGTCAAGCCCGACCATGACGGGAGAGCGCTGCTACGGGCGCCCCGTCGGCACGCCTTCCCTGATCTTCGCCGAGAAATCCGGATCGTCGAGCGAGAGCGTTCGCGCCTTGTCGCCGATGCGCGCGAGGCGGACCAGCTCGTCGAGAGGCACATCCTGCCGGATCGCGCCGATCCGCTGGAGATAGCCCGGCAGGTAGCCCGAGAGCAGGACGCGCGGATCGAGCGGCAGCGAGAACTTCCATTCGGGCGCCACCGTGCCGACGAGGTGGTAGACCACGGTGGTGCAGTTCGTGGTCAGCGTATTGTACCAGCGCGGTCTGGCGGCGAGATCGTTGACGTCCTTGGCATAGGCCAGCAGCAGGTCGCGTGCCTGGGCCGGCGAGGCGCTCAGCCGGAAGAGGCGCGCATCCTCCTTGCGGGCGTTGGTGCGCAGGCCGACGATATCGCGCTCGTCGGCGGCGACATAGGCCATCTCGTAGCTGCGGAAGAAGCCGGCGATGGCCGAATACTCCTCGCCCTTCTCGCGCCTGATCTCGACCGAGAAGGTCAGGGGCGGCTGGTCGGAGAAGGTGAAGCTGACCAGCAGATGCGCGATCGCCTCGCCCGACCAGTAGCTCAGGAAGATGTCGGCGCCGCTGATCGCGGCGAGGTCATAGCGGCGCGTCTCCCAGCGCTGGTCGTAATCCTGCTCGCTGCGCCAGCGAAAGTTCCTGACATTCGAAACCGTGAGCACCTCGCCTTCGCGAGCGATGCTCGGCAGGCGGGCGAGCTCGGGAATCCAATCGCGCTGATGCGATGGCAGGAAGCTGCTCCACCAGGACAGAAGGCCAATGAAGAGGGCGGCGAAGCCCAGCGGCAGCCGCGCCTCGCTCGTCCAGATGCCGACGAGCCCGGCTAGCGCGGCGATTCCGAAGCCGATGGCCGCGATGCCGGCCGTCGCACCGGACAGGCGAAAATAAAGGAAGCCCGCGCCCCAGAGCGCGGCACCGAGGATCACGAGGGTCAGGACGAGCTTCAGCACAATGAGAAAGAGGCGGCGCATGGCCGCCTCTCCTAGCATAGCCGCAGCCGCTTGACGTCAGGCCGCGAGCGAATTGCTCGGCGCCGCCGCCTTCACCGCGTCGTCGACATGGGCCTCGAACTTCGCGAAGTTCTTGGCGAACATGCCGACGAGGTTCTTCGCCGTCTCGGCGAAGGCGGCTTTGTCGGCCCAGGTCTTCACCGGATAGAGGATGTGCGGCTCGACGCCGGGCACGGACGTGGGAACGGCGAAACCGAAATAGGGATCCCGCCGGAAATCGGCGCGGTTGAGCGAGCCGTCGAGCGCCGAGGAGAGCAGCCGGCGCGTCACGCGGATCGGCATGCGCCGGCCGGTGCCGTACTGCCCGCCGGTCCAGCCGGTGTTGACCAGCCAGCAATCGACATGGTGCTTGGCGATGAAGTCGCGCAGCAGATTGGCGTATTCCGACGGGTGMCGCGGCAGGAAGGGCGAGCCGAAGCAGGTCGAGAAYTCCGGCTGCACGCCGGTCAGCCCGCGCTCCGTGCCGGCAACCTTGGCGGTGTAGCCGGAGAGGAAGTGGTACATCGCCTCGGCCGGGGTCAGCTTGGCGATCGGCGGCATCACGCCGAAGGCGTCGGCGGTGAGCATCACGATGTTCTTCGGGATGCCGGCGCGGCCGGTGCGCGAGGCGTTGGGGATGAAGTCGAGCGGATAGGCCGAGCGGGTGTTCTCGGTCTTGCTCTCATTGTCGAAATCGACCTCACGGGTCAGCTCGTCCATCACGGTGTTCTCGAGCACCGTGCCGAAGCGCAGCGAGGCGGCGAAGATCTCGGGCTCCGCCTCGGCCGAGAGACGGATCGTCTTGGCGTAGCAGCCGCCCTCGAAGTTGAAGATGCCCTCCTTCGACCAGCCATGCTCGTCGTCGCCGATCAGCGTGCGCGCGGGATCGGCCGAGAGCGTGGTCTTGCCGGTGCCCGACAGGCCGAAGAAGATCGCCGGGTCGTCCTTGGGGCCGACATTGGCCGAGCAGTGCAYCGGCACCACGCCCTTGGTCGGCAGCACGTAGTTCAGATAGGTGAAGACCGATTTCTTCATCTCGCCGGCATAGGCCGAGCCGCCGATCAGCACGATCTTGCGGGTGAAATCGATSGCGACGACGGTCTCGCTGCGGCAGCCATGCCGGGCCGGGTCGGCCTTGAAGCTCGGCAGGTCGACGATCGTCATCTGCGGGACGTAATCGTCCAATTCCCCGCGCGCCGGGCGGATCAGCAGGTTGCGGATGAAGAGCGAGTGCCAGGCCATCTCGGTATAGACCCGGGCCTTGACGCGATGGGCCGGGTCGGCACCGCCATAGAGATCCTGCGCGAACAGCTCCTTGCCTTCGGCATGCGCCAGGAAATCGGCGAGCAGCGTCTCGAAATGCTCGGGGCTCATTGCCTGGTTGTTGTCCCACCAGACCGTGTTCTCGGTCAGCGCGTCGCGCACCGTGAACTTGTCCTTSGGMGAGCGGCCGGTATGGCTGCCGGTATCGGCGCAGAGCGCRCCGCCRYGSGCGAKCTSGGAYTCGCCSCGSCGCAGCGACTCCTCGTAAAGCTGTGGCGCCTCCAGGTTCCAGTACACGGCCTTGAGCTTGCGGAAGCCGAAGCCCTCGGCACCCTGGGCGGCGTTGAACTGACCGATCGTGTTCACTGAAATCCTCCGGCAGCCGCCGCATCGTGGCAGCCTGTTGTCGAACGCGTACGCTCGGACCTTGAAGAAGATCCAGCGCCGGGCGGAGACCTTGCGGTCGTGTCCGGTCTTTAAGCCTCGGCGGCACGGCGCTCAAGTCACGGAAATCGCAAAAAACTTCGCAACTTCGGCTAAATCGTTTGAATTCGCGGGGGATGGTGAGCGAGGATGGTGAATATCCCCGCGCCCCGATCATCCGCGCGCCCGTGCCTCCTGCGCGAGCGCGACGAGGACATGCCGCAGCCCGGCCGGCTCGGTGACGCGCGAGGGAAAGACGAGCCGCCCGTTCTCGTCGCCGCAGATGAGATCGAGCCCTTCCGGGTCGAGGCCGGTCACCTTCCAGCGTCCTTCGGGGAGGCCCAGAAGCTTCGTCGCATAGAGGCTCAGCGCCTCAGCATGGTCTTCGTTCATATGGGCGATCGCGTCGTCCTCGGCCGCGATCAGCGCCTCGCAGCCGGCAAGGTCGAGCAGCACCGCACCGACCGCGATCTCGCCGGCACGGGCGAAGCCGCCATTGGGGTGGAACCCCAGGACGGAGAGGCGGAACAGCGAGAAATCCGGGAAGTCGGCATAGAGCTTCGCCTTGGGGTGGCGCGCGAGGAAGCGGCGCCTGGCGTTCTCGTCGGTGCAGCGCTCGGCCCGCCCGACGACGCTGAGCCGGGCGGAATTGGCGAGCGGATCCCCCTTGCCCAGCGACGAGACGAGAACGGAAACGCGCGGATCGGCCTCGATGTTGCGGGTGTGGAGCGAAAGCTTCGAGGCGAGGAACAGCGGCGAACCATCGACATCGGTGGCGATGTTCGTCAGCGTCGCGAGCGGGAAGCCGCTCATCGGGTCGAGCGTCGCCAGCGCCGCGATCCGCGCCTTGCGCAATGTCGCGCGAGCCATGGCGACGGCGTCGAAATCATCCGGCGCGGAGCCGCCGAGTTCGAGGCCGCGCGGCGTGATGGCGGAGGGGGCGACGGCCTCGGTCATCTCCGTTTGCTTCCTGCCGGTCCGATTTCTTCTGCAAAAACATGAACGCTTGGGGCGTTCGAGCGTTGCGCCATAGCGAATCCGCCTCCGAGGCGCTAGATTGCTGCCATGCTTTGGCCGCTCTCGCAGGGGAGTGGACCCCTTTATTGCAACAAGAGCAAGAGATGAAACCCTTATGCCAACGATTGCGCTGGTCGATGACGACCGCAACATCCTGACGTCGGTATCCATCGCGCTCGAGGCCGAGGGCTACCGCATCATGACCTATACCGACGGTGCCTCGGCCCTCGACGGGCTGAAGCAGAACCCGCCGGACCTCGCGATCTTCGACATCAAGATGCCGCGCATGGACGGCATGGAACTGCTGCGCCGGCTGCGCCAGAAATCCGACCTGCCCGTCATCTTCCTGACTTCGAAGGACGAGGAGATCGACGAGCTCTTCGGGCTCAAGATGGGCGCCGACGATTTCATCCGGAAGCCGTTCTCGCAGCGCCTCCTGGTCGAGCGCGTCAAGGCGATCCTGCGCCGCGCCGGCGCCAAGGACCCCACCGCCGTTCCCCGTTCCGAGGATGCCAAGGCGCTGGAGCGCGGCCTGCTGCGCATGGATCCCGAGCGCCATACCTGCACCTGGAAGGGCGAGCCGGTGACGCTGACCGTCACGGAATTCCTGATCCTGCAGTCGCTGGCGCAGCGTCCCGGTGTGGTCAAAAGCCGCAACGCCCTGATGGATGCGGCCTATGACGATGAGGTGTATGTCGATGACCGCACCATCGACAGCCACATCAAGCGGCTGCGCAAGAAGTTCAATCAGGTCGATCCCGAGTTCGACATGATCGASACGCTCTACGGCGTGGGCTATCGCTTCAAGGAAACCTGAGGCAGGTCTGCCGGATATCGATGCTGGGATCCCGCGTGCCGGATCGGGCTGGGGCGCGGCTGGAGCGAGTACAGACCCAAGGCATGGCAACGGTCGACAACGAAGCACCTGCGTCATCGGCGGGAAGCCGCTGGAGCGCGGCTCTGCGGCGCCGTCTCGGCCTGATCTGGCGCCGCATGGCGCGTGCGGTCTCGTCGCGCGCGGCGTCCAGCCTGACGCGGCGCATCGTGGTGCTGAATCTCGGCGGCCTCTTCGCGCTGCTGCTCGGCTTCCTCTATCTCAACCAGTTCCGCGAAGGCCTGATCGAGGCGCGCGTGCAGAGCCTGCTGACGCAGGGCGAGATCATCGCCGGAGCGATCGCGGCCTCGGCCACGGTCGAGACCGATACGATCACCATCGATCCGGACAAGCTGCTGCAGCTCCAGGCCGGCGAAAGCGCCGGCATCGCCGATGATCCGCTCGACTTCTCGATCAATCCCGAGAAGGTCGCGCCCCTCCTGCGCCGCCTGGTGACGCCGACGAAGACGCGGGCGCGGGTCTACGACAAGGAGGGCTTCCTCACCATCGACTCGCGCGGCCTCTATTCGCGCGGCGACGTGCTGCGCCTCGACCTGCCGCGCGTCGGCGAGCCCGACGAGCCGCCGCTGCTGGAACGCACCTGGAACATGCTGCGCAACCGGCTCGGCCGGGCCGACGTGCCGACCTATGACGATTTCGAGAATGCCAACGGCAAGTCCTATCCGGAGGTCGCGCGCGCCCTGAACGGGGCGCCGGCGAGCGTCGTGCGCGTCAACACGCGCGGCCAGACCATCGTCTCGGTCGCGGTGCCGGTGCAGCGCTTCCGGGCGGTGAAGGGCGCGCTGCTGCTCTCGACGCAAGGAGGCGACATCGACGCGGTGATCGCCGCCGAGCGCTTCGCCATCTTCCAGGTCTTCGCCGTGGCGGCGGGCGTAATGATCGTGCTCTCGGTCCTGCTCGCCGGCACCATCGCCGAGCCGATCCGCAAGCTCGCCGACGCAGCCCAGCGCGTGCGGCGCGGCGTCAAGTCGCGCGAGCAGATCCCTGATTTCGGCAGCCGCCATGACGAGATCGGCCATTTGTCCGGCTCGCTGCGCGACATGACCAAGGCGCTCTACAGCCGCATCGAGGCGATCGAGAGCTTCGCCGCCGATGTCGCCCATGAGCTCAAGAATCCGCTGACCTCGCTGCGCAGCGCCGTCGAGACGCTGCCACGGGCCAAGACGGAGGATTCGCGCGGGCGGCTGCTCTCGGTCATCCAGCACGACGTGCGCCGTCTCGACCGGCTGATCTCCGATATTTCCGACGCCTCTCGCCTCGATGCCGAACTCGCCCGCAACGACTCCGCTCCGGTCGATGTCGCGCAGGTGCTGGAAGCGGTCGTGACGATCCAGAACGAGACGCGGCGCGAGGGGCAGGCGAAGATCGAGCTCTCGGCCGAGCGGCGCAGCCAGCGCCCCGGCGCCGACGCCTTCCTCGTCATGGGGCACGATTCGCGGATCGGGCAGGTCATGGTCAATCTCATCGACAACGCCCGCTCCTTCTCGCCGTCGGAGGGCACGGTGCGCGTCATGCTCTCGCGTGTCGCCAACGACGTGCTCGTCACCGTCGAGGACGAAGGGCCGGGCATCGAGCCGCATGCGCTGGAGCGCATCTTCGAGCGCTTCTACACCGACCGTCCGAATGAGGGCTTCGGCCAGAATTCGGGGCTGGGCCTGTCGATTTCGCGCCAGATCGTCGAGGCGCATCGCGGCTCGATCCGGGCCGAGAACCGGCTCGGACCGGCGGAGCCAGGCGGCGAGACGCCGCGGCTCGGCGCCCGCTTCATCGTCCGGCTGCCGGCCGCCTATCAGCATGCTTTCTGATCCGGGGGGGAAGCCGGCCCCCCACCGGGCCGGCGAGACGCGCGTCCATGCGACCACCGTCGCCATCGGCGAGGCCGGCATCCTGCTGCGCGGCCCTGCCGGCAGCGGCAAGTCGACACTGGCGCTCGCATTGATCGCGCTCGCCGGCCAGGCCGGCCGCTTCGGCCGGCTCGTGGCCGATGATCGCACCGCCCTGACGGCGAGAGGCGACCGGCTGGTGGCGCGGCCGGTCGCGCCTCTGGAAGGCATCGTCGAGCGCCGCGGCCTCGGCCTGACGCCGGAGCCGGCGACGCCGGCCGTCGTCGTCAGGCTGCTCGTCGATCTGATCGGCGAGGAGCCGGCGCGCATGCCGGAACCGGAAGAGCTGGTGGACAACCTGTGCGGGATCGACCTGCCGCGGTTGCGCGTGGCGGGACGTGTCGGCGACGAGCGGCTGGTGCTCACCGCGCTCGACTTGTTCACAGGCCAGGCGTGAAGGCCATGATTTCGGCGTTTTCGGTGGCGAGTCCCTTGCGATTGTCTCGCACCTGCCGCATAAACCGCCACCTTGTCCGGGCGCCGATGGGCGCTCTCCGGTGCTGGATTGAATGATCGGACTGGTCCTCGTGACTCATGGGCATCTGGCGACGGAGTTCCGCGCGGCCCTCGAACATGTCGTCGGCCCCCAGGCGAACCTGGCGACCATCGCCATCGCCCCCGATGACGACATGGAAAGTCGCCGCCGCGACATCATCGCCGCCGTCGAGCAGGTCGAGGGCGGTCGCGGCGTCGTCATCCTCACCGATATGTTCGGAGGCACGCCTTCCAACCTCGCCATTTCGGTGATGGAGCCGGGTCGCGTCGATGTTGTCGCCGGCGTCAACCTGCCGATGCTGATCAAGCTCGCCAGCGTGCGCGAGGAGAAGAGCCTCGACGAAGCGGTGACGAGCGCGCAGGATGCGGGCCGCAAATACATCACCGTCGCCAGCCGGGTTCTTGCCGGCAAATAAGGGCGAGCAGGAAGGGCGGAATGGAAGAAGACTGCGACTGCCCCGAGACCGAGATTCCCGCCGGCGCCCGCTACGGCGAATTCCAGATCATCAACAAGAAGGGGCTGCACGCCCGCGCCACGGCGAAATTCGTGCAATGCGCCGCCCGCTTCGAGGCCGACATCACGGTCAGCCGCTGCGGCGAGACGGTCGGCGCGACCTCGATCATGGGCGTGCTGACGCTTGGCGCCGGCATCGGCTCGACCATCACCATCGTCGCCCAGGGACCGGAGGCAGGCGAGGCGCTGCAGGCGCTGAGCGAGCTGATCGCCGACCGCTTCGGCGAGGGCGAGTGAGGCGCTGAACGGGCTCTGCCCGGTTCGCGCCGCCATGCTCGGGGCTCGACCCGAGAATCTCCTGCCGCAGAAGGCTCCCTGCCCGGTTTCCAGAGATTCTCGGGTCAAGCCCGAGAATGACGCCCTGTCACGGGTACCGGACCCCGACCTTCAGACAGCTTCGCCCGGCTCCTCGAACAGCCTCGGCATATGCGCCTGGTACCAGCCCTTGAGCTCCTCGAGGGCCGGGTGCTCGAGATTGCGGCGCAGATAGGCCTCGATCCGCGGCAGGTGCTTGAGATAGCCCGGCTTGCCGTCGCGCTTGTCGAGGCGGGCGAAGATGCCGGCGATCTTGGTGTTACGCTGCGCGCCGAGGATCGCATAGGCGCGGGCGAAGCCGGCGAGGTCGAAATCGGGCACGTCCGCCCGACGGGCCGAGCCATAGGCCGCGAGCAGCCTGAGTTCGAGCGCAGCCGGCACGTCGACGCGCGCATCCTGCCCGAGCGCGGCGAGGTCATAGGCGGGATGGCCCAGCACCGCGTCCTGGAAATCGATCAGGCCGAGCTTCGCCAGCCCCTCACGCTTGTCCAGCCAGATCAGGTTGGGGGAATGGACGTCGCGCAGCGTCCAGGTCGCGGGTGCGGCGAGGATCTCGTCGAAGAGCTTGTTCCAGATGCGGCCGAACTCAGCCTGCGTCACGGCCGGCAGCGTCACCCCGGCGATATGCGGAGCATACCATTCGAGGATCAGCTCGGTCTCGATCGCCAGCGCCTGCCGGTCGTATTCGGGGATGATGTGGTCGTGGCCCTCGGCCACCGGCAGGATCGTCGGCAGGGTGTGGCGGTGCAGGTCGGCGAGCAGCCGGGCCGTGGCCTCGTAGCGCTCGGGGATCGGCCGGCCTTCCGCGTCGAGCACACCCTCCGCACCGAGATCCTCGATCAGCAGCAGCCCACCGGCCAGATCCTCGGCCAGGATCTCGGGGGCGGAATAGCCGAGCGAGCGCAGGCCGCGATCCATCGCGACGAAGGCGTCGATGGTCTCGGCCAGATGCGCGATCGCGCTGTAGGGCTTGCCCATGCGGATCGGCGGCCCGTCCGGGCGCGGCGGCGAGATCATCAGCACGGCGGTCTCGCCGCCCGGCCGTGTCAGGCGCTCATAGGCGCGCGTCGAGGCGTCGCCGAGCATGAAGTCGCGCCGTGCCTCGCCCCAGCCGGCGCCGTCGATGAGCTTGCGCGCCGCGACCGCGATGGCGAGGCGCTGCTTCCAGAGCACCGACTTGCCCGAGCCGAGATGGCCGGAGAGCGCGACGATGTCGCCGGGCTTGACGATGGCGGCGATATCGGCGGCGAGGCGTATCGTCGCCGCCTCATTCGCCAGCAGGAGCCGGTGCGTGCCGGCCGCGCGGGCTTCCTCGGTCATTCGGCAGCGTCCGAGAGCGGCAGGCCCTGAGCCGGGAAGATCGCGGTGACGCGCGTGCCCTGCCCCGGCGTGGAGTCGAGTTCGACATGGCCGCCATGGAGCTCGACGATCGAGCGCACGATCGAGAGCCCCAGGCCGACGCCGCGATGGGTCGAGCCGAGAGAATGGCTTTCGAAGCGCTCGAACACCTTCTCCTTGACCTCGGCAGGGATGCCGCGGCCCTGATCGGTGACGGTGAGGCGGATGTCGCCGCCCTGCCGTGTCGCCCTGACGCCGATGGTCTGGCCGGGCGAGGAGAAGCCGATCGCGTTGGAGAGCAAGTTGAACAGCACCTGCCGCAGGCGCTTGCCATCCGCCCGCAGCGGCCCGGTGCGCGGATCGATCTCGACMTTGAGCGACAATTTGCTGTCGGTCAGCCGGTCCTGAAGCCCGGCCGCCGCCTGCGCGATGGTGTCGGCGACGTCGACATCCTGCATGTCGAGCGTCAGCGCACCATTGTCGATGGTGGCGAGGTCGAGGATGTCGTTGATGATGGCGAGCAGCGCGCCCGAGGAGCGCACGATATGGGAGGTGTAGTCGCGCTGCTTCTCGTTGAGCGCGCCGACGGTCTCGGTGCCAAGGAGCTGGGCGAAGCCGATGATGTTGGTCAGCGGCGAACGCAGTTCGTAGGAGACGTGGTGGACGAAGTCCTCGCGCAGCCGCGAGACCTTCTCCAGCGCGTCGTTCTTCTCGGTCAGCGCCCGCTCGACATTCACGCTGGCGGTGACGTCGGCGAAGGAGATCAGCGTCGCGCCGTCGGGCAGCGGCGCGGCCGCCATATCGAGCACGGTGCCGTCGCGGCGCTCGATCCGGCAGCGATAATCCTCGCGCGCATCGCGCACGCCGGTGACGGTGCTGAGCAATTCGCGCCAGACCTCGTCCTGCGGGAAGAGCGGCCGGCAGAGCCCGACCACCTCGTCGATATGCGGGCCGCTGGCGAGCAGGTCGGCGTCGATGCGCCAGGATTGGGCGAAGGCTGGGTTCGAGAGCTTGAGGCGCCCGTCGGAACCGAACACGGCGACGCCCTCGCGCAGCGAATCCAGCGTCTCGCGCTGGGTGCGGGTCAGCGCRTTGAAKCGSGATTCSAGCGTGAAGCGTTCGGTSACGTCGTCATAGAGATAGGTGACGCCGCCTTGCGGGTTGGGGCTGGAGACGACGTGTATGGTGCGCCCGTCGGGCAGGTACCACCAATCCTCATTCGCGCGCGTGGCGGTATAGGCGGCGTGAACGCCGGCTTTCCAGCTCCGGTAGTCGCCAAGTTCGGGCAAGCGGCGCTCGGAGCGCAGGCGGTCGAGGATCTCGCCATCGGTCGGCTGGCCGTCGAGGAAGGCCGGATCGAGCGACCAGAGCGCGTCGAAGCCGGCATTGCGGTAGAGCAGCCGCTGCGTGCCGTCGAAGGCCGCCACCGCCGTCTTCAGCCGGTCGAGCGTGCGSACATGSGCRTCCATCTGGCGCTGCAGATCGTTGCGCACCGCTTCCAGCTCGCTCATATCCGTGGCCAGGCCGGCGAAGCCGGTCGCAGTCGGCAATTCGACGACGTCGAGCGTCCGGCGCTGGCCGGCGACGATGGCCGGGGTGCGGATCGCGAAGGGGTTGCCCTCGCGGCGCGCACGCGCCGCCGCCTCGCGCTCGTTGCGATCGAGCAGCTCCATCCCGCTCTTGGCGGCTGTCGCTGCATCGCCGGCCTCGACCGCGCCCGCATAGGCGGCGTTGACCCAGAGCAGACGCCCGTCGGCATCGCGCATCCAGGCGGGGTGAGGCAGCCCGGCGAGCAGGCTCGACAGCGCCGCATGGTCTCCCGTGACCCGCTCCAGCTCGCTGCGCAGCGTCATCACCTGCGCCCGCTCGCCGGTGACCTCGCGGAAGCGGATGACGGCGCGCCCGGCGACGGGCCGGCCCTCGATATCGACGAAAGGCCCGGCCTTGCTGCGGATCGTGAAGCTGAAGGCTTCGCCGCGCTCCTTCAGCGCGTCGGTGGCCAGTTCCAGCCGCTTGGCGTCGGTCGGCGTCGCCCAACTGCCATAGGCCAGCGCCAGCGCCGCCCCGGGTGCGCCGAGGAAGCCGCTGTCGCCCTCGAAGACCGGCTGTGCGTCGCGCCCGTTCCAGCTCGCGACCACCTGCGGATCGGCGGCGAGCAGGATGGAAAGCCGCTCCTGATGGCCGCGCGCCGCCTCCAGCTCGCTCGCGAGCTTGGCCTCGCGCCGCTGCCAGCGCGTGCGCTCGCGGACATAGACGAGGGATGTCGTCGTGGCGAAGACGGCAAGACCCGCCAGGATGATGGAGAGCGCGCCGGTGCTCACCGTATCGAGCTTGGCCGGCGACAGCAGGTCGCTCTGGGCCATGGCAGGCACGGGAAGCAGGGCCAATGCGGGCAGAAGCCCGCCTGGACGCCAGCCGCCACCTCGTCCCTGTCGCCTCGCACGTCTCATTCCGCGTCTGTCGCCTCTTGGGCGGCCGGGCGGCCGCCAACATCGCCGGTCTCGTCGGAATCGGTATCGCGGAGCCGGGCGTTACACCCTCCCCGGCGGCCGATCCACGCGCGCCACCACGCCAATCACTATAGAGCTTGAACCGGGAGCCGCGCCGTCGCAGCACCCCGAATCAGCCCCACTGTAATCGTCGCCTGACTCCGTCAGGAAGTGCTTAATCGCAGGTAAACGGAGAGTTTTTCGAGGCGGACTCGAAGGAGGCGCACCCGCATCAAGGTCTAGATATTCTATGCCTCGAAACCACTATTAGTTGTGTTCTTGTTTTATTCCGAAGGCGTCATCAGACCAAAAAAAGGCCCGGCTTGCGCCGGGCCTCGTCGTTCTTGCCGCTGCGCGGCTGTCAGTAGCGGTAGAGCTCGGGCTTGAACGGCCCGGCCTGCGGCACGCCGATGTACTTCGCCTGGGCGTCATTGAGCTTGGTGAGCTTGGCGCCGACCTTGGCGAGATGGAGCGCCGCGACCTTCTCGTCGAGATGCTTCGGCAGGGTGTAGACGTTGTTCTGGTAGTTCGCGTGGTGGTTCCAGAGCTCGATCTGGGCGAGCGTCTGGTTCGAGAACGAGCAGGACATCACGAAGGACGGGTGGCCCGTGGCGTTGCCGAGGTTCACCAGGCGGCCTTCCGAGAGCAGGATGATGCGCTTGCCGTCGGGGAACTCGACCTCGTCGACCTGCGGCTTGACGTTGTCCCACTTGAAGTTCTTCAGGCCGGCGACCTGAATCTCCGAGTCGAAATGGCCGATATTGCAGACGATGGCGCGGTGCTTCATCGCGCGCATGTGGTCGACGGTGATGACGTCGAGATTGCCGGTCGCCGTGCAGAAGATGTCGCCGCGCGGGGCAGCGTCTTCCATGGTCACGACCTCATAGCCTTCCATCGCCGCCTGCAGGGCGCAGATCGGGTCGATCTCGGTGACGAGCACGCGGCAGCCGGCCTGGCGCAACGAGGCGGCCGAGCCCTTGCCGACGTCGCCATAGCCGGCGACGACCGCGACCTTGCCCGACATCATCACGTCGGTGCCGCGGCGGATGGCGTCGACCAGCGACTCGCGGCAGCCATAGAGGTTGTCGAATTTCGACTTGGTGACGCTGTCGTTGACGTTGATCGCCGGGAACGGCAGGCGATTGGCCTTGGCCAGTTCGTAGAGGCGGTGCACGCCGGTGGTGGTCTCCTCGGAGACGCCCTTGATCGCGGCGCGGGTCTTGGTGAACCAGCCCGGATTGGCCTTGAGCTGGCGCTTGATCAGCGCGAAGAAGATCGTCTCTTCCTCATTGCCCGGCTTGTCGAGGAACTCGGCCTTGCCGGCCTCGGCCTCGGCGCCGAGGATGATCAGCATGGTCAGGTCGCCGCCATCGTCGAGGATCATGTTCGGCGTGCCGCCGTCGCCCCAGGTGGCGGTCTTCAGCACGTACTCCCAATACTCTTCCAGCGTCTCGCCCTTGATGGCGAAGACGGGGGTGCCGGTCGCGGCGATCGCGGCGGCGGCGTGGTCCTGGGTCGAGAAGATGTTGCAGGACGACCAGCGCACATCGGCGCCGAGTTCCTTCAGCGTCTCGATCAGCACGGCGGTCTGGATGGTCATGTGCAGGCAGCCGGCAATGCGCGCGCCCTTGAGCGGGGCCTTGCCCTTGTGCTCGGCGCGGATCGCCATCAGGCCCGGCATCTCGTCCTGGGCCATGTTGATTTCCTTGCGGCCGTAATCCGCAAGCGAGATGTCCTTGACGRTGTAGTCCTGCGACACGGGGAAGCTCCAATCGCTCGCTGAATGATGGCGGCTCTCTAGCAGTGCCAGCGGCGGAAGGCAATCAAAGATATAAAGATGTCTTTATATGATCGTTTTCGACATCGATCCTCGCGACCCATCCTGAGAGGCTGAGTTTTTTCGATCGGGCTGTAAGATCGGCTGATGACGCTCGAACAGCTCCGCATCTTCGTCGCCGTCGCCGAACGGGAGCATCTGACGCAAGGCGCCCGCGCCCTCAACCTGACGCAATCGGCGGTCAGCTCGGCGATCGCCGCGCTGGAAGCGCGCTACGCCACCAAGCTGTTCGACCGGATCGGCCRGCGGATCGCCCTCACCGATGCCGGGCGGCTCTTCCTCGCCGAGGCACGCGCCGTGCTGGCGCGAGCCGCCGCTGCCGAGGCCGTGCTCACCGACCTCGCCGGATTGTCGCGCGGCGCGCTCTCGCTGATGGCGAGCCAGACCGTGGCGAATTACTGGCTGCCGCCGCTGATCCAGCGCTACCGTGCCGTCCATCCCGGCATCACCGTGAGCCTGGGCATCGACAATACCGAGACCGTCACGGCCGCGATCCATGACGGCGCGGCCGATCTCGGTTTCATCGAAGGCGCGATCGACGATCCGACGCTCGCCGTGACCGCCGTGGCGGAGGACGAGCTGGTGATCGTCGTGCCGGCCGGACATTCCTGGGCAGGGCAGCCACCCGCCTCCGAGGCCTTGCGGCAAGGGCCATGGGTGCTGCGTGAGCCCGGCTCCGGCACGCGCGCCATGTTCGAGGCGGCGCTGCCGGGGCTCGGCCTTGCGCCGGACGATCTTTCTGTCGCGCTGGAGCTGCCCTCGAACGAAGCCATCTGCTCCGCCGTCGCGGCCGGCGCCGGCGCGACGGCGATTTCGCGGCTCGTCGYGGCCAATGCCATCGCCGCCGGCCGGCTCGCCACCGTCGCCATCGCGCTGCCCAAACGGCATTTCTTCGTGCTGCGCCACAAGGAACGCTATCTCTCCAAGGCGGCGAAAGCCTTCTTCGACCTCGCGCAAGCACCGCCGGCCGTCTGAACACCCCTCCCCCGAGCCTCCGGACAAGGACAAGCCACTCACGACGGAGGGCGCATCGGTTGACAGAGATGAAATGTTATACTGTAACAAATTATCCTTTGTCCAAACCGGGCTCCTTCCGATGGCCGCATCTTCTCTCCTCCTCGACCGGCGCCTGCCGGTCACGGTCCTTTCCGGCTTCCTTGGCGCCGGCAAGACCACCTTGCTGAATCACATCCTGAACAACCGCGAGGGCCGGCGCGTCGCCGTCATCGTCAACGACATGAGCGAGGTGAACATCGACGCCGATCTCGYGCGCGAGGGCGGGGCCAACCTCTCCAAGACCGAGGAAAGCCTGGTCGAGATGAGCAATGGCTGCATCTGCTGCACATTGCGCGACGATTTGCTGACCGAGGTGCGCCGCCTCGCCGAGGAGCGCAAATTCGATTACCTGCTGATCGAGGGCACCGGCATCGCCGAGCCCCTGCCGATCGCCGCGACCTTCTCCTTCCGCGACGAAGAGGATCGCTCGCTCGACGACGTCGCCCGGCTCGACACGATGGCGACGGTGGTCGACGCGCTCAACCTGCTCAAGGACTATGACAGCCGCGACTTTCTCGGCGATCGTGGCGAGACGGCCGGCGAAGGCGATGAGCGCACGCTGGTCGATCTCCTGGTCGAGCAGATCGAATTCGCCGATGTCGTGGTGATCAACAAGGCGAGCGAGGTCTCGGCCGAAGAGCTGGAGAGGGTCAGGCAGGTGGTGCGCGGGCTCAATGCCGATGCCCGCATCGTCGAGGCCGATTTCGGCCGCGTGCCGCTCGACCGATTGCTCGATACGAAGCTCTACAGCGAGGAGAAGGCGCAGACCCATCCCCTCTGGCACAAGGAGCTCTATGGCTTCCGCGACCATGTGCCGGAGACCRAGGAATACGGCATCCGCTCCTTCGTCTACCGGGCGCGRCGACCGTTCCACCCGTTGAAGCTGCATGAGCTCATGGCTCAGCGCCTCCCGGGCGTGATCCGGGCCAAGGGGCACTTCTGGTTGGCAAGCCGGCCGCATTGGGTCGGCGAATACTCGCTGGCCGGGCGGATCACCCGCACCGAAGCGATGGGGCGCTGGTGGGCGGCGGTGCCCCGGGAGCGCTGGCCGCGTTCGGAGGAGTTCCAGTCGCTGATGCGCAAGCACTGGTCGCCGACATGGGGCGACCGGCGCCAGGAAATGGTGTTCATCGGCGGGCCGGAGATGGACGAGGCGGCGATCCGCGCCGAGCTCGATTCCTGCCTGACCGGCAGCCCGGCGACCGGGCTGACACAGGCGCTGCTCGGGCTGGAAGACCCGTTTCCGCGTTGGGATCGCGACGCGGCCTGAACCTCAGGCCGCCGCGGCCGAACTCGGCGCAGCCCGCATCAGCATGCCGAACAGATCGCGCGGATCATCGGGGTCCGCGATCAGGTCGAGATCGACATAGGTGCCGGCCTCGCGGATGCGCTCATGGACATAGCGCAGCGCCGAGAAATCCTCGATGGCGAAGCCGACCGAGTCGAACAGCGTGATCTGGCTGTTATCGGTGCGGCCCTGAGCCGCCCCGGCGATGACCTTCCAGAGTTCCTCGACCGGGTGGTCGGGATCGAGCTGCTGAATGTCGCCCTCGATGCGGGTCTGCGGCGGATACTCGACGAAGATCGAGGACCGCAGCAGCACGTCGCGGTGGATCTCGGTCTTGCCCGGGCAATCGCCGCCGACCGCGTTGATATGGATGCCGGCGCCGACCATGTTGTCGGTCAGGATCGTGGCGTATTGCTTGTCGGCGGTGACGGTGGTCACGATCTCCGCACCCTCGACCGCTTCCATCGCGGTGGCGCAGCGGGTGATCCTGAAACCGTGGCGGGCGAGGTTGCGGGCGCATTTCTCGGTTGCGGCCGGATCGACGTCATAGAGCCGCAGATTCTCGATGCCGAGCAGGGCGCGGAAGGCGAAGGCCTGGAACTCGGACTGCGCGCCGTTGCCGATGATCGCCATGGTCGCCGCGTTCTTCGGCGCGAGGTGCCTGGCCGCCACCGCCGACATCGCCGCCGTGCGCAATGCCGTCAGGATGGTCATCTCCGAAAGCAGGACCGGATAGCCGGTCGCGACATCGGAGAGCAGGCCGAAGGCGGTGACCGTCTGCAAGCCGGCCTTCATGTTCTTGGGATGGCCGTTGACGTATTTGAAGCCGTAGAGCTTGCCGTCGCTGGTCGGCATCAATTCGATCACGCCTTCGAGGCTGTGCGAGGCGATGCGCGGCGTCTTGTCGAAGATCTCCCAGCGCCGGAAATCCTGCTCGATATAAGCCGCGATGTCGGACAGCATCCGCTCGATGCCGATCGCATGGACCAGCTTCATCATGTGGTCGACGCTGACGAAGGGCACGACGTTGAGCTGCTGAATCATGGGTCCCCGCGCTGTTCTTATGGAGGAGCCATTCTCCGCGTTTTCAGCGGCAGGCGATAGAAGCCAAATCGACCCGATCGGCGCCGATATTGATCGGATCGGCAAAGTCGATTATCCATTCTGAGCAATGGACGATATCGACCAGCGCCTCATCACCCTGCTGCGCCATGACGGGCGCCGCAGCATCTCGGACCTCGCCACCGATCTCGGCCTGACGCGGGCGACGGTGCGCTCGCGGCTGGAGAAGCTGGAGCAATCGGGCGAGATCATCGGCTTCACCGTGATCCTGCGCTCGGACGCGATCGACCTGCCGGTGCGCGGCATCACCATGATCGAGATCGCTGGCCAGGCGGCCGATGCGGTCATCACCGCGCTCTCCGGCTTCAGCGAGGTCTCCAGCATCCACACCACCAACGGCAACTGGGACCTCGTGGTGGAGCTCGGCACCTCCGACCTGATCGCCTTCGACCAGGTGCTGCGGCGCATCCGCCTGATCCCCGGCGTCACCAACAGCGAGACCAGCCTGCTGCTGGCGACGCCGCGCAGCGTCAAGGCACGGCTCTGACCCGCCCATCCCCGCTTGCCATTCCGGGCGGAGCGAAGCGGAGACCCGGAATCCATCGTAGAGCTCCGCGCCCTTCGATGGATTCCGGATCGGCGCGGCTTCGCCGCTTGTCCGGAATGAGGGAGTTTTGGCGGAAGCCGATCTGACACCCCCGCAAGAAGCGCCACTGCATGGCCGCCATCCGCAAACGCGACACGGTGCCCGGTGACAGGCGCGGATCCGCCCCCTAACGTTATGCCCCGTCAGATACAGCGTCGATGGCGGCCGGCGATGCATGATCGCGCAAGGCGGCCCGTTCGCATCCGACACCGACAGTTCCCGCTCGGGGCATCGATCGCCAGCCGCTTCCGGCAGGCTGTCCGCGCGCCCGAGCCAAGACAAGGCAGGAGACCAGACCATGGCGCATGAGCTCGAATTCTATATCGACGGCCAGTGGGTGAAGCCCTCGGGCAACCGCACGCTCGGCGTGATCGATCCGTCGAACGAGGAGGTCTTCGCCACGATCGCGCTCGGCGAGCAGGCCGATGTCGACAAGGCCGTCGCGGCCGCACGCGCCGCCTTCCCGGCCTTCGCCGCGACCTCCAAGGCCGAGCGCCTCGCCCTGATGCGCCGCCTCGCCGAGGCCTACAAGAAGCGCTACGACGCCATCGCCGACATCCTGTCGCGCGAGATGGGCGCGCCGAAGGAGCTGGCGCACCGGGCGCAGGCCGCGATGGGCACCGCCCATCTCGCCAAGATGATCGAGACCCTCGAAAACTTCGAGTTCGAGGAGCTGCGCGGCACCACCCTGATCGCCAAGGAGCCGATCGGAGTCGTCGGCATGATCACGCCGTGGAACTGGCCGCTCAACCAGATCATGTGCAAGGTCGCGCCCGCGCTCGCCGCCGGCTGCACCATGGTGCTGAAGCCTTCCGAGATCGCGCCGCTCAACGCCATCATCTTCGCGGAAGCGATGGAAGAAGCCGGCGTGCCTAAGGGCGTGTTCAACCTCGTCAACGGCGACGGCCCGACGGTCGGCGAAGCGATCTCGCGCCATCCGGGCGTCGACATGGTCTCCTTCACCGGCTCGACGCGGGCGGGCATCCTCGTCGCCAAAGCGGCTGCGGACACCGTCAAGCGCGTGCATCAGGAGCTCGGCGGCAAGTCGGCCAACATCATCCTCGACGATGCCGATCTGAAGAAGTCGGTGAAGCTCGGCGTCGAGAGCGTGATGCGCAATTCCGGCCAGTCCTGCAACGCGCCGACCCGGATGTTCGTGCCGGAGAAGCTGCACGAGGAGGCCCTCGCCATCGCCAAGCAGGTGGCCGAGCCGCTCAAGGTCGGCGCTCCCTCGGCGGACGGCGTCTTCCTCGGCCCGGTCGTCAGCGAGGTCCAGTACGAGAAGATCCAGCGCCTGATCGAGGCCGGCATCAAGGAAGGCGCGACGCTGGTCACCGGCGGCACGGGCCGTCCGGAAGGGCTCAACCGCGGCTACTATGTGCGCCCGACCGTGTTC
>NZ_JBFRDQ010000104.1:0-28940 GCF_052113865.1 Allobosea sp. TAB14
CAATACGACCTCTACATCAATGCCGGGAAGCCCGCGATCGGCCTCTATGTCGCCAGCGGTGCGAAACTTCCGGATTTCGCCGATCCGAAGGAATGGATCTTCGACGGAACTGCCGCCGCGGACCTGCTCCCGCCGAGCGTGATCGAGGGCGTGGCCAGCGCCGGCCATGCTTTCCGCGACATGGATTGAGACCTGCCGGGAGCGACGCGACCCCGACCTTCCGCGCCAGGGCAAGGTCGGCACGCTGCCGACGCTCTTCCCATAAGCGCCGCTCCGCGCAATCATCGGCAAGACCATCCGGGCGACCGGGGTTGTTTCGCGTAAGGTTGTCGAGCGGGTCTTCCATGGATTTGAGCGTGCCATCCGTGATCTCGCAGCCGGTCGTGGCAGCCCTGACGCGTTCCGCGATGTTCCTGGTGGTGACGATCAATCCCGACAGCGGGCCCGAGGAGACGGTGCGGGGTCTGTGCGCCGATCTGTCCGCGCTGCTGCGGGCCGTCGGCTTCCGGGATCTCGAGGGCAACCTGTCCTGCGTCATGGCYTTCGGCTCGCAGGCCTGGGACCGGCTGTTCGACGGGCCAAGGCCGAAGGAGCTGCATCCTTTCCGGGAAATCCGCGGCGTGCATCACGCCGTCTCGACRCCSGGCGACATCCTGTTCCACATCCGCGCGACYAAGCGGATGGATCTGTGCTTCGAGCTGGCGCGRCAGATCATGMTCCGGCTCGACGGCGCGGTCACGGCGATCGACGAGGTCCATGGCTTCAACTATTTCGACGAYCGCGACCTGATYGGCTTCGTCGACGGCACCGAGAACCCGGCCGGGCCGGACGCGCTCAAGGCTGCCATCATCGGCGACGAGGACGCSGATTTCGCCGGCGGCAGCTATGTCATCGTGCAGAAATACCTGCATGACCTGGCAGGCTGGGAGAAGGTACCGGTCGAGCAGCAGGAGAACATCGTCGGCCGCTACAAGCTCTCCGACATCGAGCAGGCCGACACGGTCAAGAAGCCCTATGCCCACAACGTCCTGACCAGCATCACCGAGGATGGCGAGCCGGTCGACATCCTCCGAGACAACATGCCTTTCGGCAAAGTCGGAACGGCCGAGTTCGGCACCTATTTCATCGGCTACTGCCGCACGCCGCGCCGGATCGAGCGCATGCTGGAGAACATGTTCATCGGCTCGCCGCCGGGCAATTACGACCGGCTGCTCGATTTCAGCCGCGCGGTCACCGGCTCGCTGTTCTTCGTGCCGACGGCGAGCTTTCTCGATGCCGTCACGGCGGAGAAGCCCGAGGCCGAACTGGCCGCTCCCGAACCGGTTCCGGCGCCCGCTCCATCCAGACCATCCGGCGACGGCTCGCTCGGCATCCGCTCCCTGAAGGAAGAGGCAGGCCATGAATAATCTGCACCGGGACCTCGCGCCCATCTCCGATGCCGCCTGGGCGGAGATCGAAGACGAGGCGTCGCGCACGCTGAAGCGCTATCTGGCGGCGCGGCGCGTCGTCGACGTGGACGGGCCTAAGGGAACGGCTTACGCCGCTGTCGGGACCGGGCATACGCGCCCGATCGAGGCGCCGGGTGAGGGCATCCGCTCCCTGCTGCGCGAGGCGCAGCCGCTGGTCGAACTGCGCGTTCCCTTCACGCTGACGCGACAGGCGATCGACGATGTCGAGCGCGGCTCGGAGGATTCCGACTGGCAGCCGCTGAAGGATGCGGCCAGGACGATCGCTTTCGCCGAGGACCGTGCCGTCTTCGAAGGCTATGCCGCGGCCGGGATCGGCGGCATCCGCGCCGGCAGCAGCAATGCCGCGGTACCGCTGCCGGCCGATCTCGACGACTATCCGGAGGCGGTCGCCAGGGCGCTGAGCGACCTCAAGCTYGCCGGCTGCAACGGTCCCTATGCRCTGGTGCTGGGCGGCGAGGCCTATCGGGCGGCGAGCGGCGGCAACGAGGAGGGCTATCCGATCTTCCACCATCTCGAGCGCATCGTCGATGGCGGGGTGATCTGGGCGCCGGCGATCGAGGGCGGTTTCCTGCTCACCACCCGCGGCGGCGATTTCGCACTCGATATCGGCCAGGACCTCTCGATCGGTTATCTCAGCCACTCCGCGACCACGGTCGAGCTTTATCTCCAGGAGAGCTTCACCTTCCGCATGCTCACCTCGGAGGCCGCCGTCGCGCTTGCGCCGGCCCAACGATGACAGCCGCCGCGGACCATCATGTCGTCATCGTCGGGGCCGGCTTCGGGGGCCTCGAAGCCGCACGCCATCTTGCGCCAGCCGGCCTGCGCATCACGGTGATCGACCGGCGCAATCACCATCTCTTCCAGCCGCTGCTCTATCAGGTCGCGACGGCCTCGCTGCCGACCTCCGAGATCGCCTGGCCCRCCCGCTCGCTGCTGCGCCGATACAAGAACGTCACCACGCTGCTGGGCACCGTCGTCGGGATCGACAAGGCCGGGAAGACGGTGCTGCTCGAGGGCGAGCAGCCCATCGCCTTCGATACGCTGATCGTCGCAACGGGCGCCCGCCACGCCTATTTCGGCCGCGACGAATGGGAGCCCTACGCGCCGGGCCTGAAGACGCTGGAGGATGCGACGCGAATTCGGCGCCGTATTCTGTCGGCCTTCGAGCAGGCCGAATGGGAGCCGGACGAGGCTGCCCGTGCGCCTTTCCTCACCTTCGCGATCATCGGCGCGGGGCCGACCGGGGTGGAGCTCGCCGGCACCATCGCGGAGCTGGCGCATGACACCTTGCGCGGCGATTTCCGCAATTTCGACACGCGCAGCGCCCGCGTCGTGCTGATCGAAGCCGGCCCGCGCATTCTGGCGGGCTTCACGCCCGATCTTTCGGCTTATGCGGAGCGGGCGCTTGCGCGCCTCGGCGTCGAGATCAGGCTCGGTCATCCGGTCTCCCAATGCGGGCCGGACGGTGTCGAGCTCGGCGGCGAATTCCTGGCCGCCAAAACGATCCTCTGGGCGGCCGGCGTGGCAGCGTCGCCCGCGGCCGAGTGGCTCGGGGCGCCGGCGGACCGGGCCGGACGGGTGCGCGTCGAACCCGATCTGTCCGTGCCGGGAGATCCGGCGATCTTCGTGATCGGCGACACGGCTGCCGTGGAAGGGGCGGATGGCAAGCCGGTTCCAGGCGTCGCTCCGGCCGCGAAACAGGAGGGCGGCTATGTCGCTGGCGTGATCAAGGCGCGGCTCGCCGGCAAGGCGCCGCCGCCGCCCTTCGCCTACAAGAACGCCGGGAACCTCGCCACGATCGGCAAACGGGCGGCGATCGTCGATTTCGGCTGGATCAAGCTTAGAGGCCGCTTGGCCTGGTGGATCTGGGGCGTCGCCCACATCTTCTTCCTGATCGGCCTGCGCAACCGCATCGCCGTGTCACTCAACTGGCTGTGGATCTACTTCACCGGCCACCGCAGCGCCCGGCTCATCACGCAAGGCAATACGGGCACGCCGCGACAAACCGAGTGACGTGAGCGGCGGCTCTCGTGCCGAAAGCGATGGTCATGGACCTCGCTATACAAGCTGTCGCGAACAGCTTTCCGTCCGCGCCGTCTTATCCGCGCAGCCCCGCCACCACCGGCCGGCGATAGGAGAGGGCGGCCGGCAGAAGGGCGAACAGGCTGCCGATGACGGCGAGCCCGAGCGCCGGCAGAACTTCGCCGAGGCCGATCGCCGGCGAGAGCAAAAGCCCCGTCCGCTGTGCGACGAAGCCGGAGAGGACTTGCGTCGCCAGCGCGCCGAGGCCCAGGCCGAGCAGGCAGCCGAGCGCGATTAGCGCGACCATGCCGAGCCAGACGACGAGCATGACATAGGCGCGCGGCGCGCCGAGCGCCCTGAGCACGGCATAGCGTCGGCGGCGCAGCCCGGCGACGGCGAGCAGGAGCAGCAGCACCGAAGCGAGGATCAGCACCGTGTTCAGCGCGGAGGCGACGACGAGGATATCGCGGATGTCGCCGAGCGCGCCGTAAAGAGAGACCAGCACCTCGGCGGGAAAGAAGGCCATGGTGCCGCCCTGCCGATATTGCGCGCGCAGCTGATAGGCACCCGCGACGCTCTTCGGCTTGACGACGATCGCCGGTACGCCGGGAACGCGCTTGCCGTTGAAGGGCAGGCCGATCCGATCTTCCGCCTTCGCGGGACCGCTGCCGGCCACCGAGCCCTGTTTCCAGAATGGCGCGTTGCTCGCGGCTTCGTCGGAGGCATGGCCGTTGCCGAGGCCGTGGACCTCCCAGACGCTCTCGATCGGCACAAGGATGGCACGGTCCCAGGGCGAGCCGAGGCGGGGCAGCCGCCCGACCACCGTGTAGCCATGGCCTTCATGCTTGTGGCCGTCCTCTTCTGCGTCGGCCTGACCGGGCGTGGCGGCGTGGCCGGCGACGCCGTGGGACGGGGTGAGCGTGTCGCCGAGCCTGTAGAGAACGTCGGCGCCGAGCACGGCTTCGCCCTCGGCCGCGAAGAGCCGGCCCTCGCTCGGCGCGATCCGGCCCCAGCGACCGGCGAAGGCGGCCGTCGTTCCGACGATCGCATAGCCGCGGCTGACGTCGCCGAAGGCGATCGGCGCCACCTGCGCCACGCGCTCGTCCTTGAACAGCGTGTTGAGCAGGCGCCCGTCGAGCAGTGGCAGCGCGTCCGGCTGCAGATAGACCGCCGACATCAGGAGCTGCGTCTGGCTGCCGGGCGCGCCGATGATCAGGTCGAAGTCATTGGCGGCGCTGGCCGAGCCATGGCGCAGGGCGCGTTCCTGCGCGCCGATGGCGACGCCGGTGGCGATCGCGAGCGCGATCAGCAGGACGATCGCCGGAGCGGTCCAGCGCAGCGCGCGCAGATCGGCCAGCATCATGGGGAAAGGGTTCATCAGGCGGCTTGGCGCTGTGCGGTTCGGGAGAGGTCGAGGCGCTGGCCGAAGCGCGCGAGCAGCGCCGGATCATGCGTGGCGCAGAGCAGCGTGGCGCCGCTCTCGGTGGCGGTTTCGAGCAGGAGGTCGGCGACCTCGGCGGCGTGGGCGGCATCGAGACTCGCTGTAGGCTCGTCGGCGAGGATCAGAGCCGGCCGGCTGAAAAGGGCGCGCGCGATGGCGACGCGCTGCTGCTCGCCACGCGAAAGCAGGGCGGCGCGGCGGCGCGGATCGGGCAGGCCCATGCGGTGGGCGAGAGCGGCGGCGCGTCCTTCTCGGTGCCGCTCAGCCGCCAGGCGGAGAAGCTCGCCGGCAGCGCGATGTTGGCAGCGATGTCGAGTTCAGGGATCAGGTGAAAATCCTGGAAGACGAAGCCGATGGTCTCACGGCGCCAGCGGTCGCGGCCGGATTCGGAAAGTTCGGAGACGGCGCGGTCGTGCCAGAGGATGCGGCCTCGGGAGGGGCGCAGGAGCCCGGCCACCAGATGCAGCAGCGAACTCTTGCCGCAGCCCGAAGGGCCGCTGACGCCGAAGCGGCTGCCCGGTTCGATGGCGAGCAGGGGGATATCRATCAGGCGGAAGGGCTGGCCGTCGGCGTCGCGATGGTCGAGCGCAAGGTTCTCCAGCGTCAGGCGGCCAGTGGCCGGTTCAGGCGAGGGTGAAGCCGGCATCCACGATCCTGATCTGGCTGACGAAGCCGGTCTCGGTGTCGGTGGCGGAGCCGATTTCGAGCCGGCCGGTGACCGCGACCTTGCGGCCGGCGCTGACCATCGGCGTCTCGGCCTTCATGAACACCACGACGATGTCGACCGGCCAGTCGGCATCCGACTGGCAGAAGGGGCAGATCGCCAGCGGTTCACGCGTCAGCACGAAGAAATGGCTTTCAGCCTTCAGCGGCGGCGCCATGTAGCCGAGCATGCGCACGGCGTGGCCACGCAGCGCCGTGACGCGATCGGAAAACTGGAAGCCCAGCACCCCGAAGGATTTGTAGAGCCCGTCGAAGGCGATCGCCTCGGCCTCCGTGGCGGCGTGCGCCTGCCCGCAAAGGCTTGCCGCCGCGAGGCCGAGCAGGGCTTCGCGGCGGGAGAGCGACGGGAGGGGGAGGATGCGCAGCATCGCGACCTCGTCTGGCTAAGGTGATACGGCCCTCGGGACCGTACCACGTCGGTGTGCGGTCTTGCGCCGGGTGGCTTACTTGCCGCCAAGCGCCAGCGCTTCAGCCATCACGCGGAAGACGTAGGTGTTGGGCCTGTGGCCGCGGAACTTCTCCGCACCCGGGCCCATCGCCGTCAGGATGACGTCGTCGGCGGAGTGCACGCCGCTATTGGCGTCGAAGGGCAGGTTGCCGGTCTTGCGAGCCGCGAGCGGGCCGGAGCAGTCCTTCTCGTTGGCGATGTTGGCCTTGCCGTCCGGACCCTTCACGGCCGGGACGCGCTCGCCGTCCATGGCGGGGCGGCCGGTGTCGCAGGTGTCGGGGTAGGAGCCGTAGACCACCGCGAGGCGGCGCGAGGTGTCGACCTTGGTGGGGTAGCCTTCGGCATCGACCGGGCCGTAGTTCGGCGGCACGGAGTCAGCGTAGACGCCGAGCTTGTCGCGCAGGAGCTGGCCCGGGCGGTCGTCGTCATAGGTGCCGATGATCGAGATCRGRTGGGCGTGRTCSGGCACCACGATGATCAGSGTGTCGTTGCGATCACCGGCGAAGTCCTTGGCGACCTTGACGGCGTTGTCGAGCATGATCGTGTCGAAGACCGAGCGCTCCCAGTCGAGCGAGTGGCTGTACTTGTCGATGCGGGCGGATTCGACCATCAGCAGGAAGCCTTCGGGATTGCCCTTCAGCATGTCGATGGCGGCCTTGGTCTGCTCGACGACGTCGGGCTGATCCGGGAATTTGGAGAGCGTGCCCTTCTTGGCGAGGCGCAGATCGAAGGCGCCGTCGATATTGCCGGTGTTGTAGAGGCCGAGCAGCTTCTTGGTTCCGGCAGTGGCGGCCGCGTTCATCTCGGCCTTGGTAGTGGCGAGGGTGTAGCCGGCCTCCTTGAACTTCGCGATGAAGTCCTCGCCGTCGGTGCGCTTCGAGCCCGGCGTCGTCTTGGCGAGGAAATTGGGCGAACCGCCGCCCATGATCACGTCCGGCTTCACGTCGTAGAACATCTTGACGATGTCGTTGTAGTCGGAGCGGCGACGGGTATGCGCGACCATCGAGGCCGGGGTCGCGTCCTCGATCTCAGAATTGGTGACGACGCCCACGGCCATGCCGGTGCGACGCTTGGCCAGCTCGGCGATGGTCTCGACCTTGGGATGGTCGAGCGTCAGCGCGTTCTTGGCGCAGTAGACGCCGAGCGCGTTGACACAGGACTTGTGGCCGGTGGTGTAGGCATGGGCCGCATTGGCGCTGTCGGTCACGATGGAATCGGTGCCGGAGGTCGAGATCAGCGCCATGTTCGGCATGTCGTCCATCGCGAGCTCGCCATTGTAGCGGCCTTCTTCCCAGCCCTTCGCCAGGATGCGCGCGGCGGTGCGGTTGGCGACCGACATGCCGTCGCCGATGAAGAGGATGACGTTCTTGGCGCGGCGCGGCTGGGCGGTCGCGAAGACCTCCCACTTCACCGTGGACTTGCTGGTGCCCTGCGTCGCCTCGACTGTGTAGCTGCCGGCCGGGAGGCTGGCGCCGCGCAGCCACAGCGCCGAATGCTTCTGGCCTTCCTCGCTCTGGATGAAATTCGTCGGCCGGCCGAAGATTTCGGCGGCGGGCTTGCCGTTGATCGTCACATTGACGTCGGCGGAGGCCGGGGCGTTGGGGAACTCGACCTTGAAGTCGAAATGCGAACCTTCGAGGATCTCGGCGCGGTTGATCGGGTAGATGGTCTGGGCCGTCGCGGGCATGGCCGCGGCGAGCGCGCCCGCCATCGTCATCATCAGCAATCGTTGCGCCTGCATAGGTATCTCCGCCATCGCGTCAGGTCAAAAAGGGCGAGCCGTGCTTAGGCAGCTCGAATGACAATACGATTACCGTTCGGAATACCGTTATTTGTTATGTTATTACGTTTCTTTATTGGGCTTCAACGAGCCGATAGGATCAGGTCCGTGAGCAAGGCGCGTGCCGGGTGCATGGCCGCCACCCTCCCACCGATGGGGCGCGCAAATTGTCGCAAGGGGGGCGATCGTCTACTAGGAACCGTAAGCCAGCTTCCTAACCTCAGAATCGTTCGATAACCCGATGACAGCCGCGGTCCAGGTTTCGACAGCACAGCGCGCCATGATGCCCGTGCTGATCGCTCTCAGCTTCACGCATCTGCTGAACGACATGATCCAGTCGCTGATTCCGGCGATCTATCCGATCATCAAGGATTCCTACCGGCTGGATTTCGGGCAGATCGGCCTGATTACGCTGACCTTCCAGGTCTCGGCCTCGCTGCTGCAGCCGGCGGTCGGGCTCTACACCGACAAGCATCCGATGCCCTATTCGATGGTGGTCGGCATGGGCTTCACGCTGTCGGGGCTGATCGGGCTGGCMTATGCCGGCAGCTACGGCTTCCTGCTGCTTTCGGYGGCCTGCGTCGGCATCGGCTCCTCGATCTTCCATCCCGAGGCGACCCGCATGGCGCGCAACGCCTCGGGCGGCCAGCACGGGCTGGCGCAGGGCATCTTCCAGCTCGGCGGCCAGACGGGCGGGGCGCTCGGGCCGCTGCTCGCGGCCTTCGTCATCGTGCCGCGCGGGCAGGGGAGCCTCGCCTGGTTCTCGGTCGCGGCGCTCGTCGCGATGATGCTGATGGTCTGGACCGCGGCGAGCTATGCAAGGCTCGACCGGGCGCGGTCGCCGAAGCTGGCGGGCGCGGCCAAGGCTGTCGCGGCGCGGCCGGGCAAAGGCTCGGTGGCTTTCGCGATCTTCATCCTGATCGTGCTGCTGTTCTCGAAGAACGCTTATTCGGCGAGCTTCAGCTCGTTCTACACCTTCTACCTGATGGGCAAGTTCGGCATCTCGATCCAGCATTCGCAGGAGATGCTGTTCCTGTTCCTCGCCTCCTCGGCGGTTGGTGCAGTGGGCGGCGGCATGCTCGGCGACCGCATCGGCCGCAACAAGATCATCTGGTTCTCGATCCTGGGCGCGCTCCCCTTCACGCTGATCCTGCCCTATGCCGACCTGTTCTGGACCGGCGTGCTGACGGTGATCATCAACATCATCATGTCGAGCGCCTTCGCGGCCATCCTGATCTATGCGCTGGAATTGCTACCRGGGCGGGTCGGGCTCGTCGGCGGCTTCTTCTACGGGCTGTCCTTCGGCCTCGGCGGCCTTGCGGCGGCACTGCTGGGCGAGTTCGCCGACCATCTCGGCATCGAGATGGTCTACAAGCTGTGCTCCTTCATTCCGCTTGTGGGTCTGCTCGCCTGGTTCCTGCCCCGGATCAGCGAAGGCGGCGGGACGAAGGTGGGGCATTAGGCGCGCGCGGCACGCTCGCGCGCCGTCATGCTCGGGCTTGGCCCGAGCATCTTTGGCAGGAGATTTTCGGGTCTGCGCTTCGCTTCGCCCGAGAATGACGGCGCGGCTGCGGACCGTCAGATCGCGAGCTTGCCCGCCTTGGCGGCGGCATAGCGCTCCTCGATCTTCGCCCAGTTCACCACGTTCCACCATGCCTTGAGGTAGTCGGCGCGGCGGTTCTGGTACTTCAGGTAATAGGCGTGCTCCCAGACGTCGTTGCCGAACAGCACCATCTGCTTGTCCATGACGGGGCTGTCCTGGTTGGGGCGCGGCAGCAGGCTCAGCTTGCCGGCCTTGTCGACCGTGACGAAGACCCAGCCCGAGCCGAAGACGCGCAGGCCCGCCCCCTCGAAATCGGCCTTGAACTTGTCGAAGCCGCCGAGGTCGCGCGTGATCGCGGCCGCGACCTCGCCGCCCGGCGCGCCGCCGGCATTCGGCCCGATCACCTCCCAGAACATCGTGTGGTTGGCATGGCCGCCGCCATTGTTGCGGACCAGCGTGCGCAGGCTCTCCGGCAATTGGTTGAGATCGGCCAGCAACTCGCCGACCGTGGCCTTGGCGATGACGCCATTGTCCTTCGCGGCGCCGTTCAGAGCCGCGACATAGGCTGCGTGGTGGCGGTTGTAGTGGATATCCATGGTCGCCGCGTCGATATGGGGTTCGAGGGCGTTGGCCTCGTAAGGGCGCTTCGGCAGCGAGAAGGGGCCGGCGGGAGCCGCCGGCGCGGCGGCTTGCGCCCAGACCTTCGGGGCGGAAGCGAAGAGAGCGGCACCGGCGCTCAGGGCGAACAGGCTGCGGCGCGAAAGCGTGATGGCTGCGGTCATGATGGCGTCTCTCCAGAAGGGTTGCGGTCGTGGGGACGTTGGGATTCCGATCCTCGTCGTGTCGGGCTGTTCTTGAGAGTGACGCGCGGGAACGGAAGGTGTTCCTGCGTCATCCGCCGTGCCCTTCCGCAGAGGCCGCATCGCTGCGGCGCGCGCATGCTGCCATCCTACCGGGCACTCGGCTAGCGGTATCGGCGGCGGGTGGGGCCCTTAACCGCCAGTTTACCGCGTTTGGCTACGTTCCGGAAGGAATCCAGCCGGGAAGCGCGCCGTCATGCAGGCACAGGCTCTCAAGGTCGTAGCACTACCGCACGAGCCCGCCCCGGCGGCATCCGCGCCGGCCGCGATCCTGCCGGCCGGCGAGGCCGTGCCGGTCGAAACCGGCGCGGCGCGGGCCGTCCGCGAGATCGCGGAGCGCTTCGGCAAGCTCGGCGCCGAGATCACCGATGTCGCTGGGCGCATCGTCGATGTCAGCCGCCAGCTCGACGGGCAGACGAGCGGCCTGCGCCGTGTCGTCGGCGCGGTCGATCAGGTTTCGCATGCCAACAACGCGATCCAGCAGGCGGCAGAGGGCGCCCAGGCCGCGGCTTCCGCCGTGCGCAGCGGGCTCGAGCGCGTCACCGGCTCGGTCAAGCTCGGGCTGAACGCGGCCCAGACCGACATCGAGACGCTTTCGGACGAGGCGCAGTCGATGTCGCAGGCGCTGGCGCAGGCGGTGACCGACGCGCATAAGGCGCGCGCCTCCAGCGACGCGATCCAGGCGATCACCCGCGAGATCCAGTTGCTGGCGATCAATGCCGGTGTCGAGGCGGCGCGCAGCGGCGAGGCGGGCAGGGGCTTTGCGGTCATCGCGGCCGCGGTGAAGGCGCTGGCCGAGCAGACGCGCGAGGCAACCGCCGCGAGCGCCCGCCAGCTCGACATGCTGGTGCGCGCGGTCGATGGGCTGGCCCGGCGCAGCGAGGACAATGCGCAGACGGCACGGCGCGCCATCGACGGCAGCCGGACGATCTCGTCGCAGATTGGCGAGCTCGACAGCTTCGGCCGCTCGGTGGTCCAGCTCATCGGGGAGATCGAGGCGATTTCGCAGCCGACGCGGGAGAACGCGGCTGCCTGCACCAAGGCCGGACAGGACCTTGCCGCTCTGGTGGCGGGCGTCGACCGATCGACGGAGAATCTCGAGCGGGCGGCGCAGCGCACCGACGCTCTGGTGGCGATCAGCGAAGGCATCCTCGGCTCGATCGCGGCCTCGGGCGTGCGGACTGCGCAGTCGGAGCTGATCGCGGCCGCCGTCGAGACGGCCGGCAGCATCGCGACCCTGTTCGAGCAGGGGCTCGCGCGCGGCGAGTTCGGCCTCGCCGATCTGTTCGATGAATCCTATACGCCGATACCGGGCTCGGACCCGCAGCAATACCTGACCCGTTTCGTCGCATTGACGGACCGGCTGCTGCCGCCGCTGCAGGAGAAGCTCCTGGCGTCCAACGACCGCATCGTCTTCTGCGCGGCCGTCGATCGCAACGGCTTCCTGCCGACGCATAACCGCAAATATGCGCAACCCCAGGGCAGCGACCCGGTCTGGAACAACGCCAATTGCCGCAACCGCCGCATCTTCGACGATCGCACCGGGCTGGCGGCGGCACGCAACCGCAAGCCCTTCCTGCTGCAGAGCTATCGGCGCGACATGGGCGGCGGGGAGTTCCTGGTGATGGAGGATCTGTCGGTGCCGATCATGGTGAAAGGCCGGCACTGGGGCGGTTTCCGCATCGGGTTGAAGGTCTAGCGCCGCCGCGATTCCGGCCAGTCGAGTTGAGTGAGCGAGTTCCGAGTCAGCGCCATGCACATCGCGCCATCCTTTCCAAACCTCTCCGTGCTGCTGATCGACGCCAGTCCGCATTACCGGCGGATCATCCGCACGATGCTGTATCAGGCGCAGCTTCACCGCATCTTCGAGGCCGCCGACCTGCCTTCGGCGGCGGCGATCTTCATCCAGAAGCAGCCGAACATCGTCATTCTCGACTGGGATCTGCCGGATAATGGCGGGCCGAAATGCCTGTCGGCGATCCGCTCGCAGAAGACCTCGCCCTTCGCCAAGGCACCCGTGCTGGTGATGATGGAGCGAGCCGACAAGCGCTCGGTCGTCCAGGCGGCGAAGCTCGGCGCGCATGAGATCATCATCAAGCCG
Source organism: Allobosea sp. TAB14 (assembly GCF_052113865.1). NCBI lineage: Bacteria > Pseudomonadati > Pseudomonadota > Alphaproteobacteria > Hyphomicrobiales > Alloboseaceae > Allobosea > Allobosea sp. TAB14. Next base: position 12,388 of record NZ_JBFRDQ010000104.1, read on the forward strand.
ATTTCGCCGAACAATCTATGGGTCCATCTTTCCGGCATCATCAACATACCGCGCAAATACCGGGAGACAGCTGGCGTGGTGACGCTGGTGCCGCGCGCCATCAGCAACAACATGTTCTGATGAACACACACCCTGCCGCTGAAATGCCCGAATGATTGACGCTGGCGGCGTGGTTTAGCGAAATTTTTACCAGTCCGGCGCGATGCTTGCGGGCATTATCCAGGGTCGCGCCTTCATGGTCATCACCGTTTCGCTCCCGCCCTTCCTCGGACGCTCCGAGGCGGCTGCCTTTCGCAACCAGCTCCTGGTGGCGCTTGAGCAGAACGAAAGCGTCTCCGTCGAATGCGCCGGAGCCGGCCCGCTGCCGAGTCTCTGGATCCAGCTCCTCCATTCCGCTGCCGTCAGCGCCGTCGCGCGAGGGCTTTCGGTGACGCTCAAGGCGGCTTCCTCCGAATGCCGCGAATCCTTGCGGGCGATCGGCTTCGATGCCGCTCGAAGCCCCCTCGTTCTGGAGTGACAGGCATGAAGATCCTGGCCATCGACGATACGAAGACGCTGCTTGCCCTGCTCACCCTGACCTTGCGCAATGCCGGGCACGAGGTCGCGGAGGCCGAGAACGGTGAGGACGGCCTGACGAAGTTCGAGCAGTTCAAGCCGGATCTCGTCATCACCGACCTCAACATGCCTGTGATGGACGGCATCGAGTTCACGCGCGCCTGCCGCTCGCGGCCCCTGGGACAGAACACGCCGATCATCGTGCTGACCACCGAGAACGGCGCCGAGATCAAGGCCGAGGGGCGCCGCGCCGGCGCCAGCGCCTGGATGGTCAAGCCCTTCGAACCCAACACCCTGCTCGGCCTCGTCGCCCGCTACCAGAACTGAAGGGCGGCCGATGGATCCGTTGGCAGAACTCAAGCAGACCTTCTTCCAGGAATGCGACGAGCTCCTCGGGGCGCTGGAGCAGAAGCTCCAGGCGCTCGACGAGGGCTCCAGCGATCCGGAGGACGTCAACGCGGCCTTTCGCGCCATCCACTCGATCAAGGGCGGGGCGGGGGCCTTCGGCTGCACCGAGCTCGTCGGTTTCGCCCATGTCTTCGAGGCTTCTCTCGACCATCTGAGGTCGGGCCGCGTCGCGATCGAGGATGCGCCCTTCACGCTCTTCCTGCGCTGCTCGGACGCGGTCGCCGATCTGGTTTCGGCTGCGCGGAACGACGAACCCGCGACCGAACGGCCCGATCTTCTCGCCGCTCTGGAGCAGGTCGGCCAGGAGCCGCGTGCACAGGCGGCGCCAGCGGTGGCTGCGCCGGCGGCGGCCGCGCCCGCTGCCGCGCTTCCAGCAACTTCGCCTGCTCCCGCTGCTGATGAGGCGCCTCCGGGCCTGGCCGCTCTCGGCAACCTGCTCGCCATGGTCGAGGCCAAGTCCGCCGCGGCGCCGGCCAAAGCCAATGACGATGGCTGGGACGATGACGAACCCGTCGCGGCTCGGATGCCGCTCGCATCCGCGGCCAAGCCCGGCCGCGACGTGCGGCTGCGCATCGCGCCCGAAACCGATCTCTTCCGCCGCGTCATCGAGCCGCGCGTGGTGCTGGGCTCGCTGCCGGCCGTTCGATTTCAGCCTCGCCAACGAGGAATTCGAGATCGAGCTGTCCGATGCAACTCCCGCCGCCGAGCCGGCGCCGGTTGCAGCTGCGCCCGAGCCCGAGGTCCCGACGTCGGTGGCCGCCGATCTTTCGGCGATCCTGGCGAAGCTCGGCCCCGCGCCGGACATGGCGGGGCAACCCGACATCCAGCCCGCTCCGGTTCCCGTGCCGGCCGCGGCTCCCGTTCCCGCCCCTGAAGCCGTTCCCGCGGTCCGCGCCGCGCCGCGCGCGCCGGCCAACGACCAGGCCGCGGCGCGCCAGCGCCAGGCGGTCAGCGTGCGTGTCGATCTCGACCGCATCGACAAGCTGATGAACCTCGTCGGCGAGATCGTCATCACCCAGTCGATGCTGGTCGAATGCGTGCGCTCGCTGCCCTACGACGTCTACGCCAAGACGGCCGAAGGCATCCTGACCCTGTCGCGCCAGACGCGCGAATTGCAGGATCACGTCATGGCCGTGCGCGCCCAGCCGGTGAAGGCGGTGTTCCAGCGCATGCCGCGCCTCGTGCGTGAGCTCGCTCAGACGCTCGGCAAGGAAGTGCGCCTCGTGCTCGAAGGCGAGAACACCGAGGTCGACAAGACGATCATCGAGGAGCTCGCCGACCCGCTGACCCATATGATCCGCAACTCGATGGATCACGGGCTGGAGACGCCGGACGAGCGCGTGGAGGCCGGCAAGCCGCGCGAAGGAACGATCAGGCTGATCGCCGAACATCGCGCCGGGCGCATCGTGATCTCCGTCACCGATGACGGGCGCGGGATCGGCCGTGACCGCCTGCTCGCCAAGGCGCGCTCGCGCGGCCTCGTGGGAGCCGACGAGAAGCTCGCTCCGGAGGAGATCGACCAGCTGATCTTCGCCGCTGGCCTGTCGACGGCGGAAGCGGTCAGCGACATCTCCGGCCGCGGTGTCGGCATGGATGTGGTGCGCCGCAACGTCGAGTCGCTCGGCGGGCGCATCAGCGTCGATTCCGAGCCCGGCCGAGGCTGCAAGTTCACGCTGGCCTTGCCGCTCACGCTCGCCGTGCTCGAAGGCATGGTGATCCGCTGCGGCGACGACCGCTACGTCATCCCGATCGCGTCGGTGATCGAGACGCAGCATCTCGCTTCGACGCCGATCGAGAAGCTGCCCTTCGGCCAGGAGGTGCTGSGCTGGCGCGGCGAGGTCACGCCGCTGTACCGGCTCGGCGCCGTGATGGGCTCGACCGGCACCACCAACGAGAACATCGTCATCATCGCCGAGACCGAGCGCGGCAACAATGTCGGCATCGCGGTCGACGAGATCGTCGGCCAGCAGCAGGTGGTGGTGAAGAGCCTCGAGGCGAATTACGGCGCCGTCAACGGTGCCTCTGCGGCGACGATCCTCGGCGACGGCCTCGTCGCGCTGATCCTGGACATCGACTCCATGCTGCGGCTCGCCGCCTCCGGCGACCGCGCGCCCCTATCTGACCTCAAGATGGCTGGATGACCATGAGCCTCCAACTCGGCGAAAAGCACTTCTCGTCTGCGCAGCCGGAAGCGGCGGCGCGTCGGATCGTCACCTTCAAGGTCGGCGACCGCACCTTCGGCATCGATGTCGGCATGGTCCGCGAGATCAAGGGCTGGCAGGCGACGACGCCGCTGCCGCACGCGGCGCAGCATGTGCGCAGGACAAGACGGCGGGCCTGCTGGTCGACTCGGTCTCCGACATCGTCGACGTGCCGGTGTCGGCCGTGCGCCYGGCGCCCGATCTGGAGCGCGACGAACACGGCCTGATCGAAGGTCTCGTGCTGCTCGACACCGACATCGTCGCGCTGCTCGATCTCGCGGCGGTGATCCGCGACGGCGGCGTCGAGACCCAAGCCAAGGCCAACCGCGCCGCCTGAGTATCCAGCGACCAGCCCGGCGTAGCGTGAGAGAGCGGGCCAGACCAAGAAACGACCTGACTGCATGGGCAACGCCCTCGGCTCTCTCTCGCATCTGACGGTCAGCCAGCCGCTGACCGCCGCCGGCTCGGCTGTGTTCGCCGGCGGCTTCGCCTATCTCGCAGCTTCGTCCGGCATGCCGGCGGTCGGCGTCGGCGCCGTTTCGGCCGTCGCGCTGCTCGGTGGCCTCGCCGCGTGGGGGGCGACCCGCTCGCTCTCGCCGGTTCGTGAGTCCCTGTCGCGGCTCCTCGCCGCGCGGGGCCAGGCCGCGCCGGCGCGTGCCGCCAAGGAAACCGGCCTGGCTGACGCCCTCGATGGCCTTCATGACGCGATGCTGGAATCCGGCCGCATCCGCGTCGCGCTCGACCATGCCGGCGCCAAGCTGATGATCTGCGATGCCGAGGGCGGCGTCGTCTATGTCAACAAGGCGCTGCTGCGCTTCTTCGGCGAGGCGCAGGAGGATTTCCGCACCGCCTTTCCGGGTTGCTCCGCCAAGGACATGCTCGGGCGCGTGATGGAGCGCGTGCAGGGCGAGCAGGGCTATGGCGCCACGGGCCTGCCGGTCGAGATGGTGCTGGGGCGCCGCACCATCCGCTTCACGCTGACGCCCGTCGCGGCATCCGGGGCGGTCGAGGCCGGCACGATCGTGGAATGGCAGGAGCTCAGCGAGGCCTTCGTCATGACCGCTGCGGTCAAGGACGCTGTCGCTGCCGCGCTGGAGGGGGATTTCTCCCGGCGGATCGCCGTCGATCCCAAGGGCGGCGCCTTGGCCGAGGTCGTCGCGGGGATGAACAGCGTCGGAGCCGTGGCGGAAGAGACCTTCGGGGATGTCGCCGAGGTCGTCGGCGCTCTGGTGCAGGGCGATCTTTCCCGGCGCATGACCGGTCGCTATCGCGGCCGGCTCGCGGCGCTGCAGCATGATTTCAACGATGCGCTCGACTGGCTCGGCGAGACCGTGCGCAGGGTTCAGTCGACGGCGGAGCAGGCCGGCCGGGTCGCCGGAGAGATCGCCGCGACGACGGGGGATCTCGCGGCGCGAACCGAGCGCTCCGCGAGCGATCTCGGTGAGGCTTCCGCCGTCGCCGGCCAGATCGCGGCGTCCGCCCGCCAGAGCACGGTCCGCGCGCGCGAGGCCACCGAACTCGCCGGCGAGACGATGGGCGTGGCGCAGGAGGGGCAGAACGTGGTCGGCCAGGCGGTCGACGCGATCGAGCGGATCGAAGGCTCCTCGACACGCATTTCCGACATCGTGGGCGTGATCGACCAGATCGCCTTCCAGACCAACCTGCTGGCGTTGAACGCTGCGGTGGAGGCGGCGCGGGCCGGTGATGCCGGCAAGGGCTTCGCCGTCGTCGCCTCGGAGGTGCGCACGCTGGCGCAACGCTCGGCGCAGGCGGCCAAGGATATCAAAGGCGTGATCGCGACCTCGAACGGGCAGGTGGCGGAAGGCGTGCGCTGCGTGCGCGGCACCGGCGAGGCACTCGGCCGCATCGTCGCCGCCGTCGGAAAGGTGTCCTCGACCATTGGCGACATCGCCTCCGAAGCAGCCGAGCAGACCAAGGGCGTCGAGGCGATGAGCGGCGGCGTCGCCCAGATGGATGGCGGCATCCGTCAGAACGGCGCCCTGGCGCAGCGCTCGGCTCAAGCCGCCGGGGAACTCGTCGACCAGGTCGCCGCGCTCGGCGATCTCGTCGCTGGCTTCCACACCGGCGGGGTAGCCTCCGGGCAGACGCGGCCCGCGCGCCGTCCCGTGGCTTCGGTGGGGGAATTTGACGCTGCCCTGTCCTCTGCGATTCCCACGCGGCGCGTCGCCAATGGCGGGCGGCATCTCAACGGACGGCCGGGGTTCTGAGCCATGTCGCTATCCGGCATCATCCCGGCCACGATTCCTGCTTCGGCGATCGGCGCGGACATCACCCTGACGCGCGAGGACATGAAGTTCATCGCGGCGCTGGTCTATGAGCAGGCCGGCATCGTCATCCGCGAGCACAAGGAGGCGATGACGCGCGGGCGTCTCGCGCGGCGCGTGAAGGCGCTGGGCCTGGGCTCGGTCGCGGAATACTGCGCCTTCCTGAAGACGCCGCAGGCGGCGAGCGAATTGCCCGAGCTGATCAACGCGGTGACGACCAACCACACCGCCTTCTTCCGCGAGCGCCACCATTTCGACCATCTGCGCCGGGAGGTGATGCCGCGCCTCGTCCAGGAACGTGCCGGCCGGCGCGGGCGCATCCGTATCTGGTCCTCGGCCTGCTCCTCCGGCGAGGAAGCCTATTCGATCGCCGCCACCTGCCGCGAGGCGATCGGCCCGCGCAGCGATCTCGACTTCAGGATCCTGGCCACGGATATCGACACGGACATTCTCGCGCGGGCCGAGGCCGGCATCTATCCGGTTGACCTGTTCGAGCGCCTGCCGGCGGATGTGAAACCGTCGATGCGGCTGGAAGCCGGTTCCACCCGGGGCGATGCGCGCATCAGCGAGGAGCTGCGCCGGATGGTCGCCTTCAAGCGCCTGAACCTCATCGAGACCTGGCCGATGAAGGGACCTTTCGACGTCATCTTCTGCCGTAACGTCTTCATCTATTTCGACACGCAGACCAAGGCCTCGATCCTCGACCGCTTCGTGGCGCTGCTGTCGCCCGGCGGCTTCCTCTATCTCGGCCATTCGGAATCACTGCCGCAGCCGCATCCCAATCTGCGGCTGATCGGGCGCACCATCTACGAGAGAACAGCATGAGCGTCTCCCGATCCTCCCGCCGCTATTTCGATCCGCGCTTCGAGGCGACGATCATCACCGTCGCGCCGGGCGAGCACGAGATCACATCGGCCAAGGACGAGATCGTCGCCACCGTGCTGGGCTCCTGCGTCTCGGTATGCCTGCGCGATCCGCAAGCCGGCGTCGGCGGCCTCAACCACTTCCTGCTGCCGAAGAACAATGGCGGCACAGACGCCAGCGCCGGCGAGCGCTATGGCGACACGGCGATGGAGGTGCTGATCAACGCCCTGCTGAAGCGCGGTGCCAGGCGCCAGAATTTCGAGGCCAAGGTGTTCGGCGGCGCGCGCGTGCTCTCGGGCGCCACGATGCTGGCCATCGGCGACGGCAACATCGCCTTCGTCAACGAATTCCTGAAGGTCGAGGGCATTCCCGTGGTCTCGCGGGATGTCGGCGGCACGCGCTCGCGGCGCATCCACTACCAGCCCTCGACCGGGCGGGCCTGGGTGCAGCATGTCCAGCCCACGGCACGCGACAGCGGCCACGAGCAGGAAATCGCCTATCTCAACCGGCTCAAGAGCCACCCCGTGGCTGGTGAAGTGGAGGTCTGGTGATGAGCATGGCGACATCCTCCGCCGCGCCGGTCAAGGTTCTCGTTGTCGACGATTCCGTGCTGATGCAGAAGCTGATGACGCAGATCATCAACGGGGCGCCGGGTTTCGAGGTGATCGGCGTCGCCGGCAGCGCCGAGGAAGGCTGGGACGCGATCCAGGACCTGCGGCCCGATGTCGTCACGCTCGACCTCGAACTGCCGGGCCGGCACGGCCTCAAGCTCCTCGCGCGGGTTCTGAAGCAGGATCCGCTGCCGGTGCTGATCGTCTCGGCCTTCGGGGGCCCCGGCGCCGACAACACCATCCAGGCGCTGGAGCTCGGCGCCATCGACTTCATCGAGAAGCCGGACGGCACGACCCATACGCTTGAAGGCTTCATGAAGCATCTCGTGGCGGCGCTGCAGCGCGCCGCAGCCAGCCGCAAGATGATCGCCGCCGCCCGGCAGATGGCGCAAGGTGGCGCTCCGGCTCGTCCGACGGCCCTGCCGCGGGAGCCGGCGCGCGCGGGCAGGACCTCCTTGATCGCCATCGGAGCCTCGACGGGCGGCGTGCCGGCCGTGCAGGCGGTGATGCGCGATCTTGCGCATCTGCGGCTGCCGATCGTGGTCGTCCAGCACATGCCGCCCGGCTACACGGCGAAATTCGCCGCGCGGCTGGCGGGCGCCACGGGCCTCGACGTGCGCGAGGCCGCCGATGGCGACCGCCTGAAGCCGGGGATGGCGGTGGTCGCGCCGGGCGGGCCGCGCCATCTCGAGATCGAGGAGCGGCGCGGCGAGTTCGTCTGCGTGCTGAAGGAGGGGCCGCTCGTCAGCGGGCATTCGCCCTCCGTCGACGTGATGTTCCATTCGGTGGCACGCAGTATCGGTTCGCAGGCGGTCGGCRTSCTGCTCACCGGCATGGGCCGGGACGGTGCTGACGGTTTGTTAGCCATGCGGAAAGCCGGAGCCGAAACGTTAATCCAAAGCGGGGAGACCTGCGTGGTAAACGGAATGCCGAAAGCGGCCTTCGAGATCGGAGCAGCCGAACGGGTTGTCCCGCTGGACCAGATCGGCACGACGGTGAGCCATCTCATCGGCGATCGCTCGCATCTGCGGACCGCGTGAGGAGAGTGTGATGTCAAAGGCGAGAAGCGACTACCGCATCCTCGTGGTCGACGACCAGAAAAGCATGCGCGGGCTCGCGACCTATTTCCTGAAGCAGATCGAGTTTCAGGATATCGACGAGGCGGAGAACGCCCGCGAGGCGCTGATGAAGATGCAGCAGAAGCGCTACGACCTGCTGCTGCTCGACTGGAACATGGAAGGCATGAGCGGCATCGATCTGCTGCGCGCCATCCGCTCCGTGCCCGAGCTCAACCAGATCAAGATCATCATGGCGACCTCCGAGCGCTCGGTCGACAAGATGGACGAGGCGACCAGCAACGGCGCCGACCATTACGTCGTGAAGCCCTATGAGCTGCGCGACCTCGAGGTGCGGGTGAAGAAGGTCCTCGCCTGCTGAAGTTTCTTCCGCGAGCGCGGCTCGCGGACATGTGCATTGCCGATGCGCCCCGGAGCCGGAAGGTTTCGGGGCGCATCCATTTGCGGGTCGGAGACGTATAAGGGGTCTGACATGGACAGGCGGACGTTGATCGCAGGCCTCGGTGCGCTGGCGGCGTTGCCGGGTCGCRCCGCGGCGCAGGCTGCCGACGCCTATGCCTTCGGCTTCGACAGGCCCGGCAGCGGGCGGCTTGCGCTGTCCGATTATCGCGGCCGGCCGATCCTCGTCGTCAACACCGCGACGCGCTGCGGCTATGCCGGGCAGATGGCGACGCTGGAACAGCTCTGGCAACGCTACCAGCCGCGCGGGCTGATGCTGGTCGCCGTGCCGAGCAATGATTTCGGCGGGCAGGAGCCGCTGGACGGTGCCGCCATCGCCGAGGCGGCGCGCGAGAGCTATGGTACGACCTATGCCTTCGTCGAGAAGACCGTGGTGAAGGGGTCGCAGGCGCATCCGTTCTATCGCTGGGCGGCCGCGCAGAAGCCGGCGGAGACGCCGCGCTGGAATTTCCACAAATACCTGATCGGCTCCCATGGCGAGCTCGTCGGCGGCTATCCGGCTGGCACCGATCCGCTCTCGCCGCAGCTCGTCAGGGCGATCGGGCAGGAATTGCAGGCGGGGTAGCCTCGTTTTCGCTGGAAACGGGAGTTATCCCGGATCTCCGCTTCGCTGCGTCCGGGGTGACGATGCCGAAACCGTGGGCAGCCTACTTCTTCGGACGGAACGCCGCGATCAGGGCCGGGTCGGTTTCCAGATAGGGCCCCTCGATCAGGTCGATGCAGTAGGGGATCGCCGGCATCACCGCATCGAGACATTCGGCAATGGCGCGCGGGCGTCCGGGGAGGTTGACGATCAGGGTGCGGCCGCGGATGCCGGCGGTCTGGCGTGAGAGGATCGCGGTCGGAACCTTCGCGAGGCTGACCTGCCGCATCAATTCGCCGAATCCGGGCATCGGCTTCTCGAGCACGTCCTCCGTCGCTTCCGGCGTGACGTCGCGCGGTGCGGGGCCGGTGCCGCCGGTCGTGACGACGAGGCAGCACCCCTCGCGGTCGGACAGTTCGATCAGCGTCTCGGCGATCAGCTTGCGGTCGTCGGGGATGATGCGGGCGACCGCCTCCCAGGGCGAGGTCAGAACGCGGCCGAAATAGTCGCGGATGGCCGGGCCGCCCTCGTCGGGATAGATGCCGGCCGAGGCGCGGTCCGAGACCGTGACGATTCCAATCCGGGCGACAACGGTCATCGGGCGTCTCCAGCGAAGCACTCCGGCTCTATCGGCGAGCGGGAAGGGCGGTCAAGCGCGCGCTGTGCGAGCTCTCCTCCTGGTCTGCTCCTCAAGGGTGCTTGGGAGGAGATGCTCTGCCCGATCGGGCTCGGACGGCTTCCCGTAGCCGACGCAGCCACATCCGGCTGAGTGCTGCCGCGCGGGCGAGGCCGATGCGGTTGCGGCCGATGCCGATGAGCGCGTTTCCCATCTCGCGTCGCTCGCCCCAGACATAGGTGCCGGCATCGACGCCGTCGCCGGCGCCGCTGTCGAGGCACTCCGGCGGCGTACCAGCGAGGTCGGCGCGCAGCATCGCGACGGTCAGCGTGCGCCCCGGCGAATGGCGGGCTTGCGTTTCGTCATAGGCGATCTTGAGGAAATGCCGCCGCCCGGCGCTCTCGATCAGGAGCCCCATCGCCAGCGTTTTTCCGTCGAGCAGGAGCGTGTCGACCAGCAGACCGTCTTCCGCCGCGAACAGCGCGGCGAGGCGGCGGAAATAGGCGGTATCCTCCGGGATGCAGGCGATGGCGGTTCCCGCCTTGCCCTTCCAGCCGGCGGCTTCGAGCGTCAGGAACGAGTCGAGCGCCTCGACCGCCGCCTGGCCCCGGCTGCGCCGGAAGGTGAGGGCGCCGCTCTTGATGACGGCGCGGAACTGCTGCATCCGCTTCTTGTAAGCGGAGCCCAGCGCGCGGCGCAGATAGCGCTCGGGGTCGTCGCCGGGTTGCGCGATCATCACCGGGCGCGCCCAGCGCTCGCAGGTCGCGATGACGCTGCCGGTGGTGCGGCAGGCCTCCGCGAGCGCCGCATGGCCGGGGCCTTCGAGCGGCAGCAGGGGCAAGGCGAGCGTTCGCGGCAGGTCGCCCGAGGCGAGAAGGTAGCGCATCAGCGCGCGCGAGGCCTCGAGCGCATGGTCGCGATCGACCACCGGCAGGGAAGAGACCTCGTAGAGCGGCAGGACCGGCGCGACGAGCACTGCGGCGAAGCCGCTGCGCCAGTCGCGTTCGCGCCGGAGCGCCCAGACACCGACCATCTGCTCGAAATCCAGCGCCTCGCTGTACCAGGCGCAGAGCACGACGATATCGTCCTCCTCGGCCAGCAGGGTCGCTGCGCTGACGGCAGCCGGCGCCATATGCGGATTGGGCTCGAGCGCATGCCGGGCGAGCTCGGCAAAGGCCGGTCCCAGCGCCGCATAGGCGGTCGGGCCGATGCGCCTGACGACGATGCCGCTCACGTCCGGACGCCGTCCCGGTTACGGCGGCCGAGTTCGCCGCGCAGCGACAGCACGAAGGCGATGACCTGCGCCGTCGCGCGGTAGAGCTCCTCCGGGATCTCGTCGTCGAGCTCGACAGTGGAAAGCGCCTGGGCGAGGACGGCGTTCTGCTCGATGGCGACGTCGTGCTCGCGACCGGTCTCGACGATGCGTTCGGCCAGCTCGCCGCGGCCCTTGGCGGTGACGCGCGGCGCACCCTGCCCGTCATATTCGAGCGCGACGGCAATGCGGGGCGGGCGCGGCGCGCTCATGACAGGCGGTCCAGGAACTGGCCGGCGGTCGGCTGCTTCACGCGCGGCTGCCCGGTGTGGATATCGATGGCGCCGCCGGTGAAGTCGGCATGGAGCAGCGCGGTTTCGAGGCCGGGCGCCGCGCCGCGCAGGAGCTTGCTCGTCTCCTCGCGCTCGGCCCAGAGGGTGACGCCGACCTCGCGGCCTTGCAGCGTGACCACGCCCTGCAACGGTCCCATCGGCTCGACATCGAGCGCGAAGCGGATGCGCCAGAGCGGCGGCGAGACGCCTTGCGCCTCGCGCCGCGGCGGCTCCTTCTCGACCTGGAGCGGCAGGATCGCGGTGCCGTGCTGGAAGGCGAGGGGGATCTCCGTGAGCCAGCGCTGTGGCTGCGACTGGGCCGGCTCGAGACGCGGGGCATCGAGCGGCAGCGACGCGTATTGCGATAGCTTGATCCGGTCGAGTGCCGCATCGGTCTGGTCGAGCAGCGTCGTAGCGATGACAAGGGGCTTTTCGCCCGGATGCAGTGTCGGCTCCGATGCGGGCTGCGCGGCGAGCGGACCGTCGCGGCGTGGCGGCGGAACGGGACTACGGCCGTCAGCCGCCGGTTCCGCTGGCGGCATCGCTCCACGCTCCGGTCGGGAGGCTGCCGGCTCCGGCGAGAGCGTCTCGACGATCGGCAGGAGCGTTTCCCGCAAGGCGAGCAGGCCCGCCTTGAGATCGCCGCGCGGCGCTGGGGCCTGCCCGGCGGCGGCGCGGGCTTCCATGAACAGCCCGGAGCCCTGCACGGCCGCCTGCAGGCGTGAGCCGGTCATGATCTGGCGCTCGGCGGGAAAAGCCTGCCGCAGGATCCGGTCGATGGCGGCGAGAAGCGGCTTTGGCAGGGTAAGCGCGACGTTGCCCTCGGCGAGGCCGCGCAAATTGGCGAAGAGCGGCGCCAAGCTGTCCTGCTGCATCAGCGCCGCGCCCAGCGTCGGGCCGATGGCAATACGCGGCGATACCGGCGCGGGGGCTGCGGGCTGTCCTGTCTCGTCGGGTGCCGCTGGCCGGACGGTCGCGCCCATCGGTGGCGATCCCGAGATCGGTTCGACGGATTCAGGCAATGCCAGCGACGAGATCGGCGTCGGCGCCGCTGCCGGGACGGCCTGCGTTCCGCGACCGGGCATGGCGTCCGGCAGAGGCCGGGGCGCGTTTTCGGGCAAGGGCCCAGGCGCTGCCGGCGTGGGAGGCCGGCCGGGCTCCAGCGGAGACGCACCGAGGGTGGGGGCGGTTACCGCAGGCGGCGGTGTGCTTCCGGCCAGATGCGGGGCTGGGGCGGTGGAAAGAGGAGGCGTGGCGGGAAGGGGCGACGAGGATGCCGGCAAAGCCTGAGCGGGCGCCGGGCTTCCGGTCGGCGGGCGGATCTCGACGAGCGTCGCGCGCAGATCGCCGCCGGGCTGCTCGGGCGCCTCCAGATGCAGGATCAGGGTGGCGCCGGGCTGGAGTGCCGCCTGCTTCGCCTGGGGGCCTGCGAGGACGAGCGCGACCCTGGCATCGCCGATCGTGGCTGTCGCCGTGCCGTCTGCGTCCAGCGAGATGAGCTGCGCCGCGACCGTCTTGCCGGCCGAAAGCTCGCCGGTCGCGTCGAGCGCCTGCAGCAATCTGGCGAAGTTCTGGCTCAGTATGAGCTGGGCGAGGTTCATCGGGCGGCCATGAATCGATGCCCCAACCTCTCAGGAAAGATTAAGGATTCTCTTGCCGTGCGGAGCTTGCCGCACGGAGCTTGCAAGGCGGCCGCGCGTCGGCGGCGCTGGTGCGGTGGCGCCGCCTGCCGCAAGCTCGCCGCCTCGTTCCCAAGGATGATCGCCATGGATTATCGCCGCCTCGGCCGTTCCGGTCTAAAGGTCTCGCCGCTCTGCCTGGGCACGATGATGTTCGGCGGCGCGACGGAAGAGGCGGAATCTCGCCGGATCATCGATCACGCGCATCATGCCGGCATCAATTTCATCGATACGGCCGATGTCTATAACGACGGCCGTTCCGAGGAGGTCACCGGGCGCGCCATCGCCGCGCATCGCCATGACTGGGTGCTGGCGACCAAGGTGGCCAATGTCATGGGCTCCGGCCCCAATCGCGGCGGGCTTTCGCGGCGCTGGGTGATGCAGGCCTGCGAGGACAGCCTGCGCCGGCTCGGCACCGAGGTCATCGACATCTACTATCTGCACAAGGAAGACCACCAGACGCCGCTGGAGGAGACCGTCCACGCCATCGGCGACCTGGTGCGCCAGGGCAAGATCCGGCATTTCGGCATCTCGAACTACCGCTCCTGGCGGCTCGCCGAGATCTGCCGGCTCTGCGACGATCTCGGCATCGACCGGCCCGTCGTCAGCCAACCCTACTACAACGCGATGAACCGCATGCCCGAGGTCGAGCATCTGCCGGCCTGCGGCTATTACGGGCTCGGCGTTGCCTCCTATTCGCCGCTGGCGCGCGGCGTGCTCACCGCGAAATACGCGCCCGGCCAGGCGCCGGCGGAGGGCACGCGCGCCGGGCGCGGCGACAAGCGCATCCTCCAGGCCGAATGGCGCGAGGAGAGCCTCGTCATCGCGCAGACGATCAAGGAGCACGCGGCGAAGCGCGGGCTCAGCCCGATCCAGTTCGCGGTGCRSTGGGTGCTGAACAAYRCSCTSSTGACSGCGGCSATCGCCGGKCCGCGCACCYTCGAGCARTGGCARGCCTATCTSKCGGCGCTSGATGTCGATTTCACCGGGGAGGACGAGGCGCTGGTGGATTCGCTCGTGCCGCCCGGCCATCCCTCGACCCCGGGCTACAGCGATCCGGCCTATCCGCTGGAAGGGCGCGTCAGCCGGGTCTGACGAGGCTGCTCGCCTCCCGTCATTGCGAGGAGCGAAGCGACGAAGCAATCCAGAGGGGCTGCGTGCGACGTCCAGCCCTATCCCCTGAATTGCTTCGCTGCGCTCGCAATGACGGCTGCGGCAGACTCGTCGCTTCAATTCATCATGCAGAAACCGCCGACGACGAGCTGGGTGCCGCACCAGGGCTTCCTGTCGTCACCGTTCGTGCTGAGCCGCAGCGGCAGCGGGTCGTCTTGTTTCGCACTGGATGGCGGGAAGGGCACGCGCTGCGGCTGATCATTGGATGCTGCCTGCGTACGGCTTGCCGCGGCGGCGCCCGGAATGACGATGATGCCGCGGCTGACCTTGGCCGCCGGCGCGCTGCTGCGCCCGCCAAGGCGAAACCGTGCGGCCTCCGCCTGCAAGGGCAGGAGGGCGGCTGCGGCGACGAGGCAGGTGATGGCAGCGATGCGGCGCATGGGCGGTCTCCCGATCGCGGGCCAGCATGCCGTGATCTGCCGCAAGGGCAAGCAAAGCCTGGGATCAGCCTCAGCGAGGCGTTAACGGGATTGTCAGGCTACAGCGCGTGGTCGCGTCAGGCTCTCCCATGCCGCCATGGCGCCCCGCACGATCGCTTCCAGTAACGTACGCGAAGCGCCGTCGCGGGCCTGGATCGACATGCCCTGCTGGACGGTGACGTAGTAGCTGGCGATCGCCTGGCGATCGAGCGAGGTGGGCAGCTCGCCTTCAGCGGTGGCGCGGCTCAATCGCTCCTCGATCATCGTGATGCTGCCGGCCCGCATCTCGCGCAGGATGCGGCTGGTTTCCTCGCCGACGCCAACCGCGTTGACAGCCGAGAGCACGACCATGCAGCCGGGCGGGCGRCCCGGCCGGGTGAAGGTCGCGGCGCTGGCCATGAGATAGCCCTCGATGGCCGCCCGCGCCGTTGGCGCATCGCTCAAGGGTGCGAGAATGTCGTCGCTCTCGGTCGCGGCAAAATGGCTGATGGCCTCGCKGTAGAGTTCTTCCTTGCTGCCGAATGCGGCGTAGAGGCTCGGTGAATTGATGCCCATCGCGTCGGTGAGGTCGCTCATCGAGGCCGCCTGATAGCCGCGCTCCCAGAACACATCCATCGCGCGCTCCAGCGCGGCCTGCCGGTCGAAACTGCGTGGACGGCCCCGTTCGGCCATGCGCCGAGCTCCTCGAAATTTATTCTGTGACGTTCATTATATATTTCGCTTGACGCCCGCCGGCAAGCGGGGCATCGATTGTGTATCGATCGTCACAGAAATGGAGCTTGTCATGTCACGCCTTGCCGGAAAGCGCGCGCTCGTCACGGGCGGCAGCCGCGGAATCGGCGCCGCCATCGCCCGCAGGCTCGCCGCCGAGGGTGCCGATGTCGCGCTGACCTATGAACGCTCCGCCGACAAGGCGGCTGCGGTCGTCAGGGAGGTCGAGGCCCTCGGCCGCAAGGGTTTCGCCATCGCAGCCGACAGCGCCGACCCTGGGGCGGTGACGCGTGCGGTCGATGATGCCGTGAAGGCGCTCGGCGGCCTCGATATCCTCGTCAACAATGCCGGGATCTTCCGCGGTGGCCCGGTGGCCGATTGGAGCCTTGCCGATATCGACGCGACGCTCGCCGTCAATGTCCGGGCGGTGGTGCTGGCCTCGCAGGCCGCGGCGGCACATCTGGGCGAGGGCGGGCGGATCATCTCGACCGGCTCCTGCCTCGCTGACCGCGTCGTCGAGCCCGGCGTGACGCTCTACGCGATGAGCAAGGCTGCGCTGATCGGCTTCACCAAGGGGCTGGCGCGCGATCTCGGCCCACGCGGCATCACGGTCAACATCGTCCATCCCGGCTCGACCGATACCGACATGAATCCGGCCCATGGCGAGCGGGCCGATGCCCAGCGGGCGCGCATGGCGATCCCGCGCTACGGCAAGCCGAAGGATATCGCCGGGCTCGTCGCCTATCTCGCCAGCGAGGAGGCACGCTTCATCACCGGTGCCGGCTTCGCCATCGATGGCGG
This sequence comes from Allobosea sp. TAB14, assembly GCF_052113865.1. Classification (NCBI taxonomy): domain Bacteria; kingdom Pseudomonadati; phylum Pseudomonadota; class Alphaproteobacteria; order Hyphomicrobiales; family Alloboseaceae; genus Allobosea; species Allobosea sp. TAB14. Next base: position 28,413 of record NZ_JBFRDQ010000104.1, read on the forward strand.
CGTGAACACCTGACGGCGCCGGCTTAGTGCCCGGGCAGGACGATCACGGTGGGCGTCGCCGGCAAGGCCGCCTTGCTCACCGTGATCGACGACGTGTCGCGGCGCTCGACCGGCCAGAGCCCTTTGGTCCGGGACAGGAAGCGTTCGAGCGTGCCGCCGCCGAAGAAGTGCATCGGGATCATCACCCGCGCCTGCAGTGATTTCAGTACCTCCAGCATCCCCTCCTGATCGAGGGTATAGCTGCCGTCGACGGGGAAGAGCACGACATCGACGCGGCCGAGTGCCCGCAGATGGCCGGGTTCCAGCGGGTGGTGCAGGTGGCCGAGATGGGCGATGCAGAGATCGCCGATCTCGAAGACGAAGATCGAGTTGCCGTCATAATCGGTGCCGCCATCATAGGTGCGGATATTGGTCGGCACGTTGCGCACGCGGACGTCGCCGAAGGTGACGTCGTGCTTCGCGGCGCCTTTCCCCTCCGGATCCCAGCCCCGGAGGATCAGCTTGATCGCGGGGTCGGGACGGTTGGAG
>NZ_JBFRDQ010000105.1:0-16351 GCF_052113865.1 Allobosea sp. TAB14
CAGCCCGCCCGATGCCACTGTCGCCGCCGGTGATGATGGCGCGCTTGCCCTTGAGGCGACCCGAGCCGACATAGCTGTCCTCGCCATGGTCCGGTCGGGGTTTCATGGCATCGGTGCGCCCCGGCATCGGTTGCTGCTGCTCAGGGAAGGGCGGTTCGAAGTGTGATGTCATCGTTATTTCCTCGAGACGCGACGAGTCAGTGCTTGGCCTTGTGCTCGGGTTTTCCCCTGCGCTTGGTCGAAGCCATCTTCTCGAGTTCGCTCTCGCTCATCGACTTYTCCATCGATTTTGATGCGCCCTTGAGCTTGCTTTCCTTGATGTCTCCCCGCTTGGCGGCGAGCGCGGCGCCCGCGGCCTTCTGTTGAGCGGCTGATTTTGCAGGCATGTCGTCCTCCTTCACTTGGATGAACGGGTGACGGCCTCGATCTTGTTGCCGTCGGGATCGAAGACGAAGGCGCCATAGTAGTGAGCGTCGTAATTCGGGCGTACACCCGGGGCGCCAGCGTCGGTGCCACCGTTGGCGAGCGCGGCATGGTAAAAGGCGTTCACGATCTCTCGGCTGCCGGCAGCAAAAGCGATGTGGGTCCCGTTGCCGCTGGAAGCCCTCTTGCCGTCGACGGGTATCTCGATGCTGAAGAGAATGCTGCTCACGCCGTAGTCGGCCGATCGATTGCTGCTGCTGAGAAGCCGGATCCCGAGTTCCGCAAGGACCGCGTCGTAGAACGTACGCGCCTTCCCGAGATCATTGGTGCCGACGGAAATATGGTCGATCATTGCGCCCGCTCCGTCCGCTGGGCGAGAACGTCTTGGTATTCAGGATGCCGCCTGGCCCAGTCCGCAATGAATGAGCAGGCGGGGACGATACGCTCTCCGCGGCCGCGTGCGCGCTCGAACAGGGCTTCAGCAAGCTGCGAGCCGAGACCTCGACCGCGCAAACTCGACGGCACCTCGGTGTGCGAAACAATAAGGTAGTCATCAAGGCGCCGATACGTTGCAAAGGCCTCGCCGCCCGGAACCGCCATCACGAACCTGTTGTGTTCAGCGTCGTCTCGGATGCTTGGCGGTTTCGTCTGCATGGGGCGCTCCTGAAAGAGGCGGTGTCCGGGTTGAACCCCGGCAGCCGATCGGAGTTCCCTCTCGCAGCGATGCTTCTCGAAGCCYTGCGGGACTGGGAGCGGTGAATGAAACACTCGATCTGGACCCGATACGGATTTGCCTGGGTGACCGGCGGCTTCTTCCTGATCAGCTTGGTCGGCCACTGGGTCTTCGGCTGGTTCGCCTATGCCAACGAACARGCGAGCCATGGTCAGGCCGCYAGCTTCGRGGGGTACTTCATCGAGATGATGCGCGACACGCTCGAGAACTGGCAGTCGGAATTCCTGCAATTGCTGTGGCAGGTCGCGGGGCTCGCGATCCTGCTTCATGTCGGCTCACCGCAATCGAAGGAGGGCGATGAYCGCATGGAGGCCAAGCTCGATGCCATCCTGCGCAAGGTCGATCGCGACGATGGCGACCGTCTGATCGAGRRGATYGACCGAGACTACGCAGGCCGCCACACGGATCACCGCTAYGTCAGGGAACGCCAGTCATAAGCCCGGGATCGAAGTCTTTGCGGAGCGGATTGCGCGATTGACATACTCGGCGTGACCGGCGCGGAACCCGACGAGGACGGAAACCCGGTCGGGCGGGGCTCAACCCGCCGGATCGTCGGAACCGCCGCGACGACGTCGAGTTTCCCGAGCGCGCTCCAATGACCTCGCCGCGCGCCGCGCGATGCGCAGTTCCTCGAGCGTAGGTTGCCACCATCCTCGGAGGAGGGCGCTCACCGCGGCGGGATGTCGGGCAGGCCAGGTTTTTACAAGTTCGTCGTGCGTCGGGCGACGCCACAATGCCCAGACCAGATCGTCGGGCTGTCCGGAACTCCAAGGGTAATGCCGGGCGGCTGTCTCCGCGGGAACGATCTCGCCGGTCACCTCAAGGATGACGAGCGGTCCTTCATGGGACATGAGCACTCTGTCGAGCGGCGGCTGCTCGCTCGCCGGGACAGGATAGCGCCGGCGGCGGCGCTCAGTCATCGCTGCTTTGGCGTCTTCGTATGCGGGCGCGGATTTCGCCGCTTGGCGCCGTTGCTTTCGAGCCTCCGGCTCGCTGCGTTCCGCGGCGGCTTCGATCGCCGGCCATCTCTTGCGAAGTTCATCGATTGATCGGAATGGTACGTGCCAAGCCTTGTCATCTCCGTTCCACCAGGCCCATGGAACCGCGCGCAATTCCTCGACGACGGTTCGTGAATAAGGGGTGCGCACGACGATCTCATCGGCGACCTTCAGATARGGGCTGACGATCGGCTCGAACGAAAAGGAATCGCGGCCGCGCTGATCGGCGAGGCTGAAGGCGCTCGGCAGCTCACGATCGAGCCATCGYGCCGCGCGAAGCATCGCCGTCTTGCCCGGGATCCGCCAAGCAGCCAGGTCGTCGTTCCAGCGCGCTCTCGGAAAAGTGTCCCGAAAGCGTTCGACCGCAGCGGCGTCGAACGGAAAGGAGACGATCGCTCCCGGGCCCTCTCCATCTTCGCGGATTTCGACGTCGTTGTGCTCGCGCGCAGCCATCGCCCTACCGTCCCGCAGTCCAGACCGATGCCGACGGCCGGTCAAARTTGCAAGCCAGAATGYGGGGYGACATCGGCTAGTCGACGAAGCGGACGGTCGTACCTGGCTTGACGATCTGGGCCAGTTCCTCCGCATCCCAATTCGTGAGCCGCACACAGCCATGCGACGACGCCTTGCTGATCTTCGAAGGCTCCGGCGTACCATGAATGCCGAAGGTCGGCTTCGACAGCTCGATCCAGACCGTGCCGACCGGGTTGTTGGGACCCCTGGGGAGCACCAGGCGACGCTTGTTCTTGCCCTGCTGGAAATTCTTGACCGGGTCGTAGTGATAGGTCGGGTTCTTCACGACCCTCACAACCTGATACTCGCCCTCGGGCGACGGGGTGTCCTCGCTGCCGATGGTGGCCGGATAGAGTGCGAGCACCTTTCCCGTCGCATCGAGCGCTCGAACCATGCCGTTGGTCTTGTCGGCCTCGACGGTTCGCGCCTCGTCCGAAGGAGCGGTTCGTCCGACCGAGACGACGTGCAGCGTTTCTTCACGCTTCCGATAATGCGTTCGCGGGTTGAGCACCCTGAGTAGGCCTTCGCTCATGTGAAAGCGTTCGGCGAACATCTCCTGCGCGTTCCTGTAGCCGAGCCGTTTCATCCGGGCCTGGCGAGCGTAGTCGTGAGGAATGCGCCGGACGAACCGGGTTTTGATATCCTCCTTTGTCACGACGTAGTCCGAGACGACATCCGCGCTGATGTCCCCTTTAAGGGCCTGCCATGTCGATGCGTCGATGATCTCGCCGGTTCCGAGATTTTCGCGGCGGCGGAACTGGTTGATGGCCTTCCGATAGTTGTCGCCATCCAGGCCGTCGATCTCCCCGGGAGAGAYCCCCTGACGCGCCAGCAAGACCTGAGCTTTGACGATCGACGCATTGGGCCGCGTCACCTTGCTTTTCGTGGTGGCYGGACGGCCTGCTTGGTTCACTTCGTCGGCGGTGAGGGCTTGCGCGGTGAATGGCACCAGCACGACGCATCCACCTAGCAAGGCTGCCCGGAAGAACTTCAGCAGCTCGAAAGCGGGTCGCGGCACGGCCATCACCATCGTTCGATTCATGCAGCGGCAACGCGATGTGTTATTCCGGGGTTCCGAAGCGGCGTTACAGAGGCGGTAAGAAGCCGATCGCGCTGCGGGTCGGCGCGCGGCGCACAARTAATCACCTGCCACGCGAACTGCGACCAACCCTTAGTAGGAACGAACCGTGGGCTATTGTGGACGCGACGTCCGGAGCCACCTTATTGACCGCTGCAAAACTGGGCTGATGGAAATCGCATGGAAGCTATATGGGCCGCGTGGAAGGCTCATCGCTGAGCTCCTTGCCCTCGACCGCAAATGGCGAGCGCCCACGACGACGAGGGCCGCAAAATGAAGATTGCCTCTATCCAGTTTGACTTGTTCGATGATGCGCCGGGCTACCGGCAGATGGCGAGATCCGTGCCCCGGAAACGCAAGTCAGAAACTCTACCTACTCTGCCCGGCTGGAATGACGAGGAGGCCGCACAACGGCTGGAGCAGGGTGGGCGCTTCAGGATTTTACGGAAGCTCGTGCCGCGGCCCATCATCCCGCGAGCCGAAAGCGCCTTTCCGAACCTCGCGGTTCTGGTGGACACGGAGACGACCGGCCTRAATTCCGCAAAGRACGAAATCATCGAAATTGGCGCTGTCGCTTTCACCTATGACGACGCAGGTGTGATCGGCGACGTCGTGGGYATCTATAGCGGCCTGCGTCAGCCCTCGGAGCCGATACCGGCGGAAATCAAACGGCTGACCGGCATTACCGACGATATGGTCGCTGGTCACGAGATTGATATTGCAGCGCTTGACGCGCTGATCGAGCCCGCGGATCTCGTCATCGCCCATAACGCCGCATTCGATCGCCCGTTCTGCGAAAAGCTCTCGCCGGCCTTCGTCTCGAAAGCCTGGGCCTGTTCCGTCAGAGAAGTCCCTTGGGCGGATCTTGGCTTCGAGGGAAACAAGCTCGGATACCTCGTGGGCCARTCCGGGCTGTTCCATGAGGGCCACCGCGCGACGGATGATTGCAACGCGCTTTTGGAGGTACTGGCGAGGCCGGCCGGGGAGGGTGGCGCGCTACCATTCTGTGAGCTCTTACGTTCAAGCGAGCGTAGCCGTGTCCGCGTCTATGCGGAAAACGCGCCATTCGACATGAAGGACCATCTCAAAGGCAGAGGCTATCGCTGGTCGGATGGAAGTGACGGCAGGCCGAGAGCCTGGTGGATTGAGATCGATGACGAGCTCGAAGAGGAGGAGCTCCGCTATCTCCGCACGGAGATTTATGGCTGGGAGGACGCGGAACCATTGACCCTGCGGCTGACGGCGTTCGATCGGTATCGTGCCTAGCCGGCCCCATTCRAGCAGGCGCCCCGGTGTAGATTTGCGCCTCGGAGCTTGACTCCTCGAAGGTGATTGTTCTCATAATGTTCTCCTCATCGAGGACGCATCAATGCCGCCARTCGTGCTGAAACAGGCATCTGTTCCGAAGCTTATGGAGCAACAGATCGATTCGGTTTTGGTGGAGTTCGAGGGTGACGCCCGGGCCGCGATCGGGGCATTGCTTCATAACCGTGAAGAGCTCTTGCGAGATGCTGATCGCGCAGCCTCGCTCGGCTTTCTGCGCGGCCGGTTCTCGGAAGGAGCGCGGCCGGTTCGGAAATTGAAGGCATGAACGCCATCGCCCCGATCAGCTATCTCGACGCGCTCAACCCGGCACAGCGACGCGCGGTGATCCATGGCGTGGGCGCGGTGGCTTCCGCGCCCCTGCTTGTCATCGCGGGTGCCGGCTCAGGCAAGACCAACACGCTTGCGCACCGCGTGGCTCACCTCATGGTCAGCGGCGCCGATCCGCGGCGCATCCTGCTGATGACGTTTTCGCGCCGCGCGGCGTCCGAGATGGCGAAGCGCGTCGAGCGGATTGCACGGAAGGTGCTTGGCGACGGTGCTGGCGTCCTGGCCGACGCCTTGACCTGGGCAGGCACCTTCCACRGCATCGGCGCCCGCCTGCTGCGCGACTATGCCGAACAGCTCGGTCTCGATCCCGCTTTCACGATCCATGATCGGGAGGACTCGGCCGACCAGATGAACCTGGTTAGGCACGAGCTTGGCTTCTCCAAGACGGAGTCGCGGTTTCCGACGAAAGGCACTTGCCTGGCGGTCTATTCGCGCTGCGTGAACGCCGAGCTGCCGATCGAAGAGGTTCTGCGCTTGTCTTACCCTTGGTGCGCCACTTGGGCCGCGGAGCTGAAAGAGCTGTTCGCTGCCTATGTCGAAGCCAAGCAGAGCCAGAACGTCCTCGATTACGACGACCTGCTGCTCTACTGGGCGCAAGCCGTGACCGATCCCGATATCGCCGCGGACATAGGCGGTCGCTTCGATCACGTGATGGTCGATGAGTATCAGGACACGAACCGTCTCCAGTCCTCGATCCTGCTCGCGCTGAAGCCGGACGGCCGCGGCCTGACTGTCGTCGGCGACGATGCCCAGTCGATTTATTCGTTCCGGGCGGCCACGGTCCGCAACATCCTCGATTTCCCGGCAGCCTTCGTTCCGCCGGCCGAGGTCATCACGCTCGATCAGAATTACCGCTCGACCAGCGCCATTCTGTCGGCTGCAAATGCCGTCATCGATCTGGCGGCCGAGCGTTTCACCAAGAACCTTTGGACCGATCGTGCGACCGGGTCGCCGCCCCAGCTGGTGCATGTCCGAGATGAGGCCGATCAGGCTCGTTTTATTGCCGAGAAGGTGCTGGAGAACCGAGAAGGCGGATCGACGCTGAAACAGCAGGCCGTGCTGTTCCGGGCATCGCACCATAGCGGTCCACTGGAGATCGAACTCACGCGCCGGAACATTCCATTCGTCAAATTTGGTGGGCTGAAGTTCCTGGATAGCGCCCATATCAAGGATCTGCTGGCGCTGCTGCGCTTCGTCGAGAACCCGCGCGACAGGGTCTCTGGTTTCAGGTTGCTGCAGCTGTTGCCCGGCGTTGGCCCGACCTCGGCGCAGCGCGTCCTGGAACATGTCGCGCGGGCCTCAGTGCCTCTCGAGGCTCTTGAGAACGCTCCGGCTCCGCCGCGGGCCGGTGACGATTGGGCGTCATTCGTCGCCGCCGTCAGCGAGCTGCGCGCCGGCACCGCAGGGTGGCCGGCCGAGATTGAGCGCGCCCGCCGCTGGTATGAGCCTCACTTGGAGCGCATCCACGAAGATGCCAGCACGCGGCAGGCTGATCTCGTGCAGCTCGAACAGATCGCCGGGGGCTATCCGTCGCGTGAGCGCTTCCTGACCGAATTGACGCTCGATCCGCCGGACGCGACCAGCGACCAATCCGGCGTGCCACATCTCGACGAAGACTACCTGATCCTGTCGACGATCCATTCCGCCAAGGGGCAGGAGTGGAAGTCGGTCTTCGTCATGAACACCGTCGATGGCTGCATTCCGATCGATCTTGGCGCCGGCGCACGTGACGAGATCGAGGAGGAGCGTCGCTTGCTCTATGTCGCGATGACGCGGGCGAAGGACGATCTGCATCTTGTCGTCCCGCAACGCTTCTTCACGCACGGCCAATCCGCCACTAGCGACCGTCATGTCTACGCTAATCGGACCCGCTTCATTCCGAACGCGGTGCTTGGTCAGTTCGAGCGGACTGCCTGGCCGATCGCGGCCGCAGACGCCAAGCGGGCACCATCAGGCGGGCCTAAGGTCGATGTCAGGGCCAAGATGCGAGGCATGTGGCGATGACCAGGAATTGCTGCATCAGGTCGAGATCAAGCTGGAKAGGGTGTCCGCGGCGGACGCCTGCGCCGGATCGATCGTGGTTCACCGATTGACAAATTGGGCTCCGCGTCATCGGCACGATGATGCGTCAGGAGCGTGATGGCCAGCTGATCGATCAGGAGCTGATTTGAGTTCGGCGCTGCGGCGGCCTGGATAAGGGCGCTGGATCGGCCGGTCCGCAGGGTAAGCGTTGTGGAGTCTGCGGCGTCTGATCGGCTTAACAACGCCTCATTGCATTGCAGATGAACGAAGTGGCGGTCGCTTTGGCGTCATAGCGCCGCGGACAGGAGGCGTGGGCCCCCGTGGAGTGGGCGGGGAGATTTCGCGACGCGATTAAGAGGGAGGATTTCGATCCAAGTGATCGAGTCGGCGCGAAATGGCATCGCAGCCTCGAGAAGAGACGAGACGCCGGTCGCGCTCGTATGGGAGATTGGTAGCTAGGTCACTGCTTAGGCTTCAGGGCTTCTTGGCCGCTAACGCGACCTGCGGGTGAAATGCCCAGACCGTGCCGCTGACGCGGTGGTTCGGCGTAGTTTCCACTACGTCCCCGTTAGGCAGGGTCTTCTTTATCTTCGGACCCAGAAACGAGACGACGTGCAGGCGTGCGCGATGGATGGGATCGCCTCCAGGGACGTTCTGCTCTAGCACGTCGACAATGCCTTGGCCGACGACAGCCTCGACGATGGCGGTATGATGAGGGCGCTTCTCAACCGCTGACCCGCCCGTCTCCCAATCACCGTTTGGATGCGTCGTTTTTACCTCCGTTCTGTCCTCCCAGACGAAGTTCCGGAACTGCAGAATGTCGCCAACGACAATATCGCGGCGCAGATCCTTCACCAGTGTGCCCCAGATATAATCGCCGTCAGGCCCTACCTTGCCGCCCATGAGTTGGGTTGAGGTCTTGCCGCCGCAGTCAGTCAAGGCGGTTTCGAGCATGCTCCAGCATTCGCCATCACCGATTTTCTGCCCAATGCGCTTGACGCTCCAAGTCACGAGGTCGTCGGGAAGAGCCATGTCCACCTCCGGTGAGGAGCTGCTTTTAAGATGCTACGCGGCGCGCATTCAGGAGGCAATATCAACCAAGCGCCCGGATTTGCGGGGCATGAAGACTACAATCCCATTTGAGCCGTAGACCTGATGAACYCCAGTGGGCTGGCTTTCGCCAAGCTCGGTTATTGGCCAGGACGTGGATGGTCCGGTCGTCCCCGGGAAACTGGCTTTGCCCTCCTGTCGGGTGCGGCCGGTACATCCGCGGCGACGCATCCAACTGGAGAGCATGCAGGCATCCGAGGATGCCACGCTGACAACCACATAGCTCGCGCTAAGGTTCCTTCAAGAGACGGTGAACTTGCCCCGCCGCCCCTGGACGCTTTCAAAGCCGATCGGAATATCTGATCGGCCCAAATGAACCTCAGCCAACCGATGCGGCGCGCGCGCAGGCCGCGACGGAAAGAGCCACATTGAAGGCGACCGCAAGCCAGAGCCAGAAATCCAGAGGGAGATGGTACCGCATCGGATTGCTCTCCTGTGACAGCGAGACAATCCGAGCCTGCCGGGTCCGTTCCGCAGAAATGCGGCATTTGAGCCAAATGCCGGGTATCGTGGTGAATGAAGSGTTACCGMTACCCRGCTGACTTTGCTTTCGCRGTACTAACGCGAGCCCCTGTGTTGAGGCAGCCGGCCGCGGTYGCCGAATAGCAGAYCTTGCGGATTCTGATTCACTTCGYGCAACGAGCGCATAAATCGGGCAAGCCAATGTTGACTATCTGTCGTGACCTTGCCGAGACTTTGCAATCCGGAGGCCGTAGAACGAGCGATTTGAACCGTTAGCGCTGCTGAGCGCGTGTCCAAAGTCCTCGCTAGTTCRCGCAGGTATTTGGCGTAGTCGGTCACCTCCTCGAGGAGCTTGCGCCCATTCTCGCCATTGGCGGCGTCGAGATAAGCCTGGGCGCCTTTGAGAACGCTGTCGAACTGGTCTGCCGCCGTGTTGAGCTTCTGCGTTGTCGATGCGGCGCTCTTTATTGCCGTGCTGACCTCTGGGGCTGCGGCGCCGAGCCCGGTGGAAAACTTGTCGATATCATCAATCACGCGAGCAACACGACCCGGGTCGATAGGGCGAATATTGTCCAGCACTCCATCGCTGAAAGCCTGGAGCTTATSGGGAAGCGGACCAATGAATTCGGCGGTCGTTTCGATGCCTTTCATCAGCTTGTCSAGGCCGCCGATATACTCGGCTTGTGCGCGAGTGGACCGTTCCGCCTCTGCTATGGAGGCAGATATAGGCCCCGCATTGCTGTTGATAGCGCCCTCGATCCCGACAAGCGCGCCATCAATGTTCCTGGCGATTGATCCCACTCTCTTGATGATATCCTCGGAGGGTTCGGCGGCGATATCCGGCAGCGATCGACCTGCTGCCGGGAGCAATGCGGCCGCGCTGGGGTCACCCGCACGAAGCTGGACCGCGACCACCCCCGCCAAGCCCTGACCTTCGAGGCGGGCGCTCGTGTCAGCTCGTAACGGTGTCGAACGAGAAACCTTTATGGTGGCGTTGATCTGACGCGGATTGGTGGGCTCGATCTCGACCTGTGTGACCTCGCCGACCTTAAGACCATTGAAGAGCACGCTGGAACCCCGGCCGAGCCCTGAGATATCGCTATTGAAGACCAGGCAAACGTTGACGGTCTCTGTTGTGCCGCTGCCAAACCAATAGGTGAAGCCGAGAAGTCCCGCGACGATGGCAAGCGTGAGCAACCCGATCAGCGCGTGACTCGCTCGCGATTCCATGACGCGAATTGCCTCTCGTTGCCGGTCGAAGCGCCCGACGGTCTACGACTGGCGATTCCGGAGCGTAGGCTATCGCCGCAAACTCSACGAGAGAATAATCGATGCAGCCGAGGATGACGGTTCCCGTCATTTGAATCCGGTTCGGCGCCGTGAYTTCAAATTGACTGGTGCTGCGAGCGCCGCCCGTCTATCGGAGGCCTCTTTTGCCAGGCGCAGCCCGCGCAGCTTGATCATGTTGTCAGATCGCTGCTGAGTCAGCCTCTCCGTKTCGGAGACAATCCTTGCGTGAGACAGGGATCGTGTCTGGATCTTCAAGAACTGATTGTCGGCTGTTAGGCGCTGCTTTGATAGTTCGATCACAATGATTTCCATTTGCGGTTAGATTAAAAACAATAAAGGCCGAGCAAATGCCCGGCCTTTCGAGTGGCTATCGTCGCTGGTGCCAGTACATCCGTGGTCAACRGCAGCAATTGCCAGGTCACGCAGTCTGGAGCTGTTCCGCAGCCATCTTGCCGGAACGATTGTCGCGSGCGACTTCGTATCCAAGCTTCTGGCCTTCTTGCAGGTCCCGCATTCCAGCGCGTTCGACGGCGGAGATGTGCACGAACACATCCTGGCTGCCGTCGTCGGGCTGAATGAAGCCGAAACCCTTGGTGGAATTGAACCATTTCACTGTGCCGGTGGTCATAAGAAACCCTCCTTTTGGCAAGACCTGTCGCTCRCCGACAAAATGTCTGGCGAGTTCAGAACGATTTCGAAAGGGGGAGTTCATCAGAGTCGCGCCAAAGCGCGAAAATAACAACGGCCGTCCAAGCAATCTCGATGAAGACATACCTAGCCCAATTCGCCCGAGGATCCAAATTATATTTTCTCAGATACGCATTTTCTTTTTTGGCGGCGATTTTAGCTATGCTGCCGACAGTGGTCTCAGACGAGCAATTATTCCGTTTCTCAACCACTCTCYGTTCGTTTGGACGCAGCGGTTGATGATCGAACTGATCTCGCGCCTCCTATTAGCGGTGCGCCATCTCAATAAGCTGGACATGAGCGCTGCGCTCGAGCGGGCTGACGCCTCCGATCGAGGGCAAAAAGAAGCGAGCCGGCTGGGGGGRAACGCCGGCTCGCTTCTGGTGGTCACCCTGGCAAGGATTGCACCGCGACCGTCGAAGGGGTGCYGCGACGGCCGCAGGCCATRAACTAGCACGAGGATGCCGGGTTCCGAAGCGGTCAGATCATTCTCGRCGGTCGACAGACCTTATCGGTCTAAATCTACCGGCGGTCGCTGCGGCTTCATCTCGTAGACCGACGCCTCGTCTGCTTCTTCTCGGAGGTCCTTGTARGAGGCGTGRCGCAGCTTGCCGTCATCGGTCCAGCCSCGRAACTGGATCTCGGCGACAAGCGCGGGCGTGAKCCAGCGATAGGAGCGCCTGCGGCCGGTCATGTCGATCACCGGCTTCSCTATAATGAGCCTGTCCATCGCCTTGCGCAGCGCTGCGCCAGTTTCAACGGTGAAGCCGGTGCCGACGCCRCCGACATAGACCARGTGGTCGCCCTGCCTCGCGGCSAGCAGCAGCYGGCCGATSCCGCCMAGSGCRATCGTCGAMGGYTCRTAGCCGACGATGACGAARCTYTCCGACYGGCTGCATTTGATCTTCAGCCAATCGCCSCCGCGTCCCGATCGATAGGGCGCATCGCGGCGCTTGGCGATGATGCCTTCAAGCTTCATCTCGCAGGCGAGCTTCATGAATGGACCGCCATCGGCGTCGATCTCTTCGCTCAACCGGATCRAGCCATGAGGCTCGGCCAGAAGGAGATCCTCCAGCATCTCGCGCCGAGCGCTCAGCGGCATCGGGCGCAGGTCATGGCCGTTCAGATAAAGCAGGTCGAAGGCATAAAGAACGGCCTCCGAGGCCAACCGCTTGCCGCCGCGGCCACCGAGAGCCTTTTGCAGAGCGCCGAAATCGGAAGTACCGTGCTTGTCGAGCACCACGGCCTCACCGTCGAGGATGGCGCTGTCCACGCCAAGSYKCAGCGCATCAYGCGCGATCGTCGGAAAGCGCKGCGTCCAGTCATGGCCGCCKCGCGTGATGATCCGSACCCGCTTGCCGACGATGTGGAKCGCCAGGCGATAGCCRTCCCATTTCACCTCRAAGGCCCAATCCGGACCGGCCGGCACCTCGTCCTTCAGCAGCGCCAAACAGGGCTCGACGCGCTCGGGCATCGGATCRGAAAACAGATCGCGTTCGGGCTTCCGGCGCCGGGTGASCGGYCCCTTCACGGTATCGACACCCGGCCCGGCYCTGAGAACGCGACGCGTACCCATCMAYGCAACTCCGCAACGAAACGAGTCGCMAACGGCCGGCAGGGCGAATCGTTCCCTTGCGGAACCCGCCAGTGTGCAGAATGGTTGAATCGCCATCAGTGGTTCGCGTGAGGTGTCCGCATGGCTACCCCTCAAAGTCACGCCGTGCCGTCTCGGCGCCAGCCGACCACCCGCCGCGAGCTCTATCGTGAACAGTGCCAGGATATTGAGGGAGCCCGCTTTATGATCATCGTCTGGCAAAACAAGCCCGGCCTATCCACGGTCTCCTACTCGCTGGAGGATGGCACTCCCCTCCACTACGAGGACGCATGCTATTTCACGACGCCGGACGGGAAGGTGCTGACGCGGTGCGAGGACTAATTCGCGGAACAAGGCTTCGCGGCTGCGATTTCTAGCGGATGAARCGSACCGAGCCTCCTCTCGAATTTTGGGTCTGGCTGGCAGTCGCCGGCATTATTCTCATTTCCGYGGKTGCTTCGATCAGTYTCMCGCCTCAGATCGTGCAGCCTCCCAATTGACAACGGGGAGAGGACGGCACACTCGGCAGACCGGGCCCCAATCGCTYGTGCCAAAAATTGCTTCCAGGCGAGTTCCMCGAGATCGTCCTCGTCGAYCGCGACCAGCGATGTAGGAGAGCCGGACGCTCGYTGTTGATTGTCCGCATCRACGCGGCGGGYYAGCTGGCGCGCTTTTTGATCCGCTTGGCGAAACGCCGCGAGGAGCGCGTCAAAATGAAACAAGCATTCAGACCCGCTGCGCCACGGCCSAGGCAGTCGGCACTCGCGCCGAGGATTGAGATCACGATCGAAATTWGCCTTGCGGCCTTTATCGCGATGACAGCCGTCCAGCTTCACGGGCTACTCGCGACCTTCATGAACTGAAGCGGACGCTATGAAACAGAAGCATCGTCTTTCACTTGCTGCCTGCATCGAGAGGGCTCGGCGGACGCTAGCTAAACAAAAGCTGAAGCGCGCCGATCCGCCTCCAGGTTCCCGTCTGGTGACACCGACAGATGAGGAGCCCAGCAAGGACAAAAAGCGACCTCGGAAGGGGTCGCCGCCGCGGGTATGGGCGCCTCGGATTGTCTGAGCGAATGCCAAGCTGTCATGCCGCTCGGCACGTTCTACAGCCAAAGAGGCGGGACCGGCCGCCGCCGGATGCTCGCCCCGAATAACAGCACCGGGGCAGAAGAAAGTGTTTYGATGTGAACAGAGTTTGCCAAAGCAAAACCTCGGCGCTTTCGTCAGCCACAGGTCTGTGCAAATATTCTTCGGAACAAACTCGCCGCGCTTGAGRCGGTGTGGCTTGGGTGCGGTCCGAGCCCATCGGTTGGCTTCTTCRGATTTTGGCCGCGGCAATCGCGGTCAYGAACTGGCGATAGAAGCGGGCGATCTCCCGGTGATCCGTGAGGTTGCCGTACCATATCGTTGTTAAGCTAGCGTARTGCATGCCTCATCACCGCCGGTTTACATCAAAGGGGTATAACGGACCTCGGGGGTCATTTTTCTGAGATCATTGCCAGTCGTGCTTCAGTTGCAAAATAATATCCTGGAAATGATTGCGAGAGGCGCGACGCTGGAAGCGACGACCGACCGCCTCTGTCGTGAGATTGAGGTGCTTTTGCCCGACGTCTGGTGTTCGGTTTTGCGCGTGGATAGCGGGGGATTGTTGCATCCGCTAGCAGGACCCAACTTTCCYGATGAGTATTCMGCCGGGCTCGAAGGGTTGATGATCGGGCCGCAGGTCGGCTCGTGCGGCACTGCGGCCTATCTCCGYACTGCGATTGTGGCGGATATCGCAACCGATCCACGTTGGACGGACTTCAGGCAACCGGCCTTGGCCTTAGGACTCCARGCGTGTTGGTCGACCCCCATCTTCGACGCGAGCGGAGCTGTGCTAGGCACCTTCGCCTTCTACTTCAAGGAGRAACGCGGTCCTTCTCCACGAGAGAAAGAGATCGTTGCATCCTGTACCTCCTTRTGCGCCATCGCCCTCGAACGCGATCAGCGCGTCACCGAGCGGGAGCGTCGGGCCTTTGTCGATGCGCTGACTGATCTGCCGAACCGAGCGAGTTTCGACGTKTCACTTGAGCGCCTTTCCTGTGCGGAGCCGGGCGCCTGGGCCTTGCTGCTGATCGATCTCGATAATTTAAAGACGATCAACGACACTTTTGGTCATGCCGCCGGCGATGCGCTGTTGCAGACCGTGGCAAGTCGGGTCAGCGAGTGCGTCTTGCCGGATCACGTGTTCCGCATGGGAGGTGACGAGTTTGCCGTGATCCTTCAGGCGGCCGATGCGCTTGCGGACATCGAGGGCACGACGGTTCGRATTTTYCAGGCCCTGGCGGTGCCCGCCGAGTGCGGTGGGCACATGATTTTGCCACGAGCAACGATTGGCGGCGCGGTGCTGTCAGTAGGCGACGGTGATCCAACAATCGTGCGCGAGCACGCAGACCTAGCMCTGTACCATGCCAAGGAAACCGGGCGTGGCGGTTTCGTGCTGTACTGGCCGGGAATGGGCAGCGCGATCACGACCCGCATCGAGGTGATCCGCGACGTGGACGCGGCCCTGCGCGAAGGCAGGATCGACGCGTTCTATCAGCCCATCTTGCGGCTCGACACGCGCGCGATCGTCGGGCTGGAGGCACTGTGTCGCCTGCGGAAGCCGACCGGAGAAATTGTCTCGGCKGCGGCATTTCATCAGGCCACTTTGGATGTTAGCGTCGCTTCGRGTTTGACTGMACGCATGATGGCAGCCGTCGCATCGGATGTGCGCTGCTGGCTGGATCAGGGTATCCCACTGCAGCACGTGRGCATCAACATCGCGTCGGCCGATTTTCACAGCGGAACACTCTTTTCCCGCCTCCAAGCTGCATTCGGCCGGCACAACGTCCCGTTAAAGYACATTGTTCTCGAGGTGACGGAGTCCGTCTATCTCGGCCAGCACGATCCGGTGGTCGCTCGCGAGATCAAAGCGTTGCGCGGATATGGGCTACGCGTGGCACTTGATGATTTTGGCACCGGGTTCGCGTCGCTCACTCATCTGCTCACGGCCCCGATCGACATCATCAAGATCGACAAATCCTTCATTGACCGTCTTGCCCAAGGGGATCCGAGCCTGGCAATCGTCGAAGGTCTCATCGATATCGCCCGCAAGCTCGACATCCGGGTTATCGCCGAAGGCATCGAGAACGAAGACCAAGCAGCCCTTTTGACGAGCGTCGGCTGCGCGCTCGGCCAAGGCTACTTATTCGCGCAAGCCGTGCCACACGAGATAGCGACGGGCCTATTGAAGCGGTTTGCTCAACGGATACCTCAACAGAGAGATGCGACTACAGGCTGCCTTGCAAGCCAGCACTAGCTATTCCCYCGGYGGTCGTTCCGCGGGCGGGCGAGWACCCCGCAATGAACTTAAATTGCCTCGTCAGAGGGCATGAMGGCCCCRTTCGTCTATGACGGAGCGATGAATGGKKCCGTTTTCGATCAGATTTTGGTCCCGACGCTGATGCCGGGCGATTTCGTCGTCAGAGATAACCTGCCGGCCCACGAGCGGMCGGCGTCSGTGAGGCGATCGAGARTGCCCCGCGAGACTCCTGTTCCTGCCGCCCTATTCGCCGGAGTGCAATCCGAACAACTTCGCCGAGCTCAAGGCCCTGCTTCCAGCAAGGGCCGAACGTTCGATCGACGCCCTATGGGGCGCGATCGGACCCACCGTCGACTTCACTTCAGCCGAATGCGTAAACTTCAAAACCGCAGGATATGACCCAGAATAAGCCTCAAACGCTCTAGCTGTGCAGTTCGCAGCAC
>NZ_JBFRDQ010000106.1:0-13944 GCF_052113865.1 Allobosea sp. TAB14
GTCACGCCCACAGCGGCCTGCTCGACGAACATCTGAGCCTGTCGCTGCTGGAGCAGTATGGCGTGCCGACAGTGCAACGAAGGCTGTGCCGCAGTCCAGAGGAGGCTCGCGCCGCCTTCGAGGAGCTCGGCGCCGAGAGCGTCGTCGTCAAGGGCTGCGCGGCCATCATTCGGCACAAATCCGAACTCGGGCTGGTACGTCTGCGTCTTCAATCGGCCGCCGCCGCAGCCGAGGCGGCACGCCAGTGCCTCGATGTCCTGTGTACGCTCGATATCGACGACCCTGCGGTGATCGTCGCCCCGATGGTCGGCGGGGGCCATGAATTCGCTCTCGGCGTGGCGATGGACGACCGGCTCGGGCCGCTCGTCATGATCGGCGACGGCGGTACGCTGATCGAGCTTCGCCGCGACGTGACGTCCCTGATGGCGCCGTTCAGCGAGGAAGCGGCCGTCACGGCCTGCATGGGGCTGCGGCTGAGCCCGCTCTTCAACGGCTACCGAAATGTTCCTCCGCTCGATGTCCATGCGCTCGCTAGAGCCGCGGTGGCGCTCGGCGACTTCGCCGCGAGTTCTCGCCAGACGCTGCGATCGGTCGACGTCAACCCTCTGATCGTGCTGCCCGGCGGTGGCGCGCTCGCCGTGGACGCCGTGGTCGAGTTCAACTGAAGGATGGCACGCGTGTCGCAGGCACTGCTTCCCCCCGCCGATGTGATCGTTCAGGTCCAGGATCGCATCGGCGTCGTCATGCTCAATCGGCCGGACCGCCTGAATTCCTTTACGAGTGCGGCCCGCAGCGCGTTGATCGCCAGTCTGAAGGCGCTCGACAGCGACGATGGAGTCGATGCGATCATCATCCGGGGGGCCGATGTGACGGCCTTTTCCTCGGGCCAGAATCTGGACGAGGCCAGCACCGTTCGTTTGGACGGCATCGCCGCGTGGCAACAGCACCAGCGCGCGATGTATCAGGCGCTGCGCGATCTCGCGAAGCCGAGCGTCGCGGCGATCGACGGCATCTGTGTTGGCGGCGGCATGCATGTCGCGCTTTGCGCCGACTGGCGAGTTGCGACGCCCAAGAGCAAATGGGGTCAACCCGAGGTTCGGGTCGGCGTCGCGAGCATCGTGGGCCCGTATCTGATTGGCCTGCATGTCGGCCGGACGCACACGGTTCAGCTCTCGCTGTCGGGCGAGTTGATCAATGGCCAGCGTGCCTACGAAATCGGCCTGGCGACGGAGCTGGCCGAGCCTGACGTGCTGCTGGAGCGGGCCGTCGAGCGCGCCAAGCTACTCGGCTCGCTGCCCAGGTCGGCGGTCCGGCTGACCAAGAAGCGCTTCCGCGACACAACGCAAGCCGACTTCGACGAGGTCTGCTCCGCCGGCATAGAGGCACAGATGGAATGCTACGCCCAGGGTGAGCCGCAGGCCATGATGGGTCGGTTCCTGGCGCGCCGCGAGGCGAAGCGCGTCAGCGAAGCCGGGTGACCGTGCCTTCAGGTTTGATCGGGGCGCAAGGGGCCGGGTCGCGGTCCCGGGCCAGAGGAAGGGTCCCGGGCGAACCCGGTGACCGAGTGGGAACACACGCGATGCTTCTGCGGATTCGACAGGACATTCTCTGCGGCGCGCTTTTCGTGGCGCTGGGCGGGACGTTCGCACTCAGCGCACGCCATCTGTCCTTCGGCACAGCCAATCGAATGGGACCGGGCTATTTCCCTTCGCTGCTGTCGCTTGCGCTCGTCGCGATCGGCCTGGTCCTCATCCTCAGGGGTTGGCGCAGCGGAGAGGGGAAGGAGGTCGCCGTGCCCTGGCGCGGACTGGCCATCATCCTAGCCAGTCCTGTCGTCTTCGGGCTCGTCCTCTTGCCGCTCGGCTTCGTTCCGGCGGTGGCGGCGACGGCGCTCCTGTCCGCTTTCGCCAGCCGGCAGTCCCGGCCGGCCAGCGCGTTGGCGACAGCAGTCGTCCTGATGGCTCTCTGCTGGGTCGTATTCATTCTCGGGCTGCGCCTGAGCATCCCGGTTCTGGGCACTTGGTTCTAGGGGAGGGCGGGTTGGAGCTGCTGCATAATCTCGGCCTCGGGCTTTCGGTTGCCCTGACGCTCGACAACCTCTGGTATTGCCTGCTGGGCTGCCTCCTCGGCACACTGGTGGGGGTGCTGCCGGGCCTGGGGCCGATCGCGACGATCGCAATGCTCCTGCCCGTGACCTTCGGACTGCCCCCCGTGTCGGGGCTGATTATGCTCGCAGGCATCTACTACGGAGCCCAGTACGGCGGCTCGACGACTGCGATCCTGATCAATCTGCCTGGAGAATCCTCGTCCGTCGTCACCGCCATCGACGGTTACCAGATGGCGCGGCAAGGCCGGGCCGGTGCCGCCCTCGCGACCGCAGCGATCGGCTCCTTCGTCGCCGGCACTTTCGCCACTTTCCTGCTCGGGGTCTTCGCGCCGCCGCTCGCGGAGGTTGCGCTGGAATTCGGACCAGCCGAGTATTTCGCGCTCATGGTGCTCGGCCTGGTCGCTTCGATCGTGCTCGCCTCAGGCTCGATCGTGAAGGCACTCGGGATGATCGTGCTCGGCCTCCTTCTCGGACTTGTCGGTCAGGACATCTATACAAATACGTTGCGGCTGACCTTCGCCATCCCACAATGGGCCGAGGGCTTCGAGTTCGTGGCGGTCGCCATGGGCGTCTTCGGCCTCAGCGAGATCATCCGAAATCTCGAGGTTGAGGAGGACAGGACGGCCGTGAAAGCCGGGTTCAGGAGCCTAATGCTCTCGCTGAAGGACATGCGGCAGATCACCTGGCCGATCATTCGTGGGACCGTTATCGGCTCGTTACTGGGCATCCTGCCGGGCGGCGGCGCCATGCTCTCCTCCTTCGCATCCTACGCGATAGAGAAGAAGATCGCGCGCGAGCCTGGGCGCTTCGGCAAGGGCGCCATCGAGGGCGTGGCCGGCCCCGAGAGCGCGAACAATGCCGGCGCGCAGACGTCGTTTATCCCAATGCTGACGCTGGGTGTGCCGTCGAACCCGGTGATGGCGCTGATGATCGGCGCGCTCATCGTGCAGGGTATCACGCCCGGGCCGAATGTCGTGACCGAGCGACCTGATCTGTTCTGGGGCGTCATCGCCTCGATGTGGATCGGCAACCTCATGCTGGTGGTGCTCAACCTGCCGCTCGTCGGAATCTGGGTCAGGCTTCTGACCGTCCCCTATCATCTACTGTTCCCAGGCATCATCACCTTCTGCTGCATCGGAGTGTACAGCGTGAACAGCAACATCGCCGACGTCTTCACGATGGTGATGTTCGCGCTCGGAGGATATCTGCTGATCAAGCTGGATTGTGAGCCCGCGCCTCTGCTCCTGGGCTTCATTATCGGACCGATGATGGAGGAACATCTGCGGCGCACGTTGCTGCTCTCGCGCGGCGACGTCTCGATCTTCGCGACCCGGCCGATCTCGGCAGGTCTGCTGATCTTGGCGCTGGCCGTATTGGTCGTGGCCGTCCTGCCCTTCGTCAGAAGTAGGCGGGAGCAGGCCTTCGCGGAATGAATTCTGCGGGGGCGATTACGGGATCCATAGGCCGATAGCATCATGGTCGTACCGCGCGACCAGGACCTCGCCGGCTCGACAGCCTGTAGCCGTCTCGGGCTCGGCGGGCCGGCGCCGTGTCAACGCCGAGAAAGCAACGTCTTTCAAGAAGAACTCCCCGTCACCATGCCCCTCGATAGGGTCCGGAAGACTAGCGAAGCTGCGATCGAGGCGGTCGCTTCGACGAGCATTCCGTTCACCATCAGCATTGTCGACTGCACCGGACAAGCGGCGCTGATGACACGCATGGAGGGAGCAGCCATCGCCTGCGCTGTCTTCGCCGTTAAGGCACTTGTCCTCGTTCTGGCCGGCCGGCGCCGTTCTGCTGACGAACCGGGGCAGCCTCGGCCCGACGACGAACCGGCCGATCATTGCGTGACCTTTCCCAGTCTCCCGACGAACCTCCATTCGTGGGGCCTCACGGCCTCGCTAACCGAACAGCGGAAAGGAGTGAATCCATGACAAGAATAGCAGGTGTCGTCGTGTTCAAGGCCAAGCCCGGCATGGGCGAGGAAGCAACCAAGAGGATCGCGGCCGCACTGCCCGCGGTGGAAGCGGAAACGGGCACGACGCTCTGGCTCGTCCTGCGGTCGAATGCAGATGCCGACAGGATTTTCCTCGTCGACCTGTTCGACAGCGAGGCAAGTCTGAACGCCCACATGTCCGGCAGCGCTGCCGCCCAGATCTTCGCGACGGTGCCCGAACTTCTGGCCGCCGATCCCGAACTGCACCCGAGCGCGGTGATCGCGTCGAAGCCGGCAGCCTGAGCCAAAAGAAGCCCTGAGTTCGAGCGCCCGACGAGCAAAACCGCCATTCAGAATCGAAGGATGGCATGCGCCGACGATGGGAGGAACCGGCGGCGCAGCCGTTCGCTAGCCCCTGATCAGGCCATGCGGCGAAGACCGCCAGACAAATTTCTCCGAGGCAGCGTTACCTCGGAGCACGTCGCAACGAACCATCTTATAGGCGCGCCGGAAAGGCGGCCATTCCGCCAGCCGCAAACGACGTGCTGGCTCAACTTCACAGGAGAACCAATATGTCCGATCGCCTGATGTCCACGCTGGTGGCCGGTGCCTTCGCCGCCGCGTTCGGCACGCTCGCTGCCGCCCCCGCGAGCGCGCAGGACTTCACTGCGCAGCAGAAGAAGATCCAAGCCGAAAACACCGTAAAGGTGAAGTCCGGCAAGGTCGAGCCTTGCTTCGGCGTCGCGCTCAAGGGCCAGAACGACTGCTATGCCGGCGCCGGCACGACCTGCGCGGGCACCAGCACCGCCAACTATCAGGGCAACGCGTTCAAGCTGGTCCCGACTGGCTCGTGCACGACGATGTCCACCCCGAACGGGATGGGCAGCCTCAAGCCCAAGGCCTGATCGACCGCCCGGCCGGGCCGCGAAGGCCCGGCCACTTCCTCCATCACATCGACCGAGGTGAAGCCCATGCCGGACGCGACCTTCGAACCATCCCGGAACCCGATGCCGAAACGGGCCGGCGTCGGCCTGAAGGCCGAGCATTATCGGACGATCATGGAGACATCTCCCGACATGGGCTTCTTCGAGGTTCATGCAGAGAATTACATGGGTGCCGGCGGGCCGCCGCATCGCTACCTTTCGGCGATCAGCGAACGCTATCCGCTGTCGCTTCACGGCGTGGGGCTCTCGATAGGCGCGGACCGCCCCCTCGACGAGGATCATCTGGCGCGTCTGCGGCAGTTGATCGATCGCTATTCGCCGGCGCTGTTCTCGGAGCACCTCGCCTGGTCGAGCCACGATGTCGGCTTCCTGAACGATCTGCTTCCACTCCCCTATACGGACGAGACGCTTGCGCGCGTGGTCGAGCATATCGATCAGGTGCAGGACGCCCTCGGGCGACAGATGCTGCTGGAAAACCCCTCCACCTATCTCGCCTTCACCGAGAGCACCTGGCTGGAGACGGAGTTCATCGCCGAGATTGCGCGGCGGACCGGGTGCGGCTTGCTGCTGGACGTCAACAACGTCCACGTCGCCTGCACCAACCAGATCTGGGATCCAATCGCCTATCTCGATGCCTATCCGCTTTCCCATGTGCGAGAGATCCATTTGGCCGGTTTTGCGCCCGACACCGACGAGGAAGGCCGACCCCTGCTGATCGACGCACATGACCGCCCGGTCGAGGCGATCGTCTGGGATCTGTTCGCCCATGTGATCGAGCGCATCGGGGCGGTTCCGACACTGATCGAATGGGATGCGAACGTGCCCGGTTGGCCGACGCTGAAGGCCGAGGCAGAGCGCGCCGAGCGAGTCATGGCCGATGTCGTCGGCATACGCGGGCGTGCTCACGCGCCGGCTCACGCGCACTGATCTCGGAGGTAAAAAATGCCAAGGCGGAGAGTTGCGATCTATTACGCTTGGAGCCGACCGGACGAGACCGGAGCTCCTCTCGACATCATCGAAAGTCGCTTTCCGGCTCTCTTCGAGAGCCGCCGGATGCTCTATCCGCGCTTCGAGCAGCTGAGCGATCCCTCGCGTTTCGACCAGGGGATTGCCGGTTTCCTCGATCACATCATGAAGCAGAATTTCGTGGCATTCGTGAAACTGGCGGAGGCGGCCACCGGGCATCCGGTCGTCGAGATCGAGCGTGTCGGCACTGACGGACGRCTCGTTCCGCTCGGGCCCGATGTTCTCGACGGCGTCGATACACTCATCGTCATCAGCTTCGACTCGCTGCGAACGGATCAGCAAGCCAGTGATGCGGAGATTGAATTCATCCGCTCCTTTCTCTCGACCTCCGACAATCTCCTGTTCGTCGGTCCCCATCACGACATCGGCGAGGAGGAACTGGACACTCACGAGGCGACGGTGGCGCGGCAGGTCGAGGACTTCCTCCACCATGGCGACAAGACCATCCCGCCTAGGCAAGGCTTCGGGGGCTTTGGACGTTCGCTGCTCGCCGGCCTCGGCGCTCCCGTCGAGAACCGGTTCGGGTTGCGTCCAGCCGCACAGGCCGACGGCACGCCGAGGCCGATCGAGGTCGATCCCTCGCTCGACCGACTTCACCTGCTGTCGGGCGTCAGGACCTTCAATCTGCATCCGCACCTGCCGCATTTCGAGCGCATGGGCGAAGCCCTGACCAAGCTCGCGGTGATGGCCCGGCAGGAGATCGACCTCGCGGCTCCACCCCACCCCTTCACGGCCGGAGGTCGCACCACCTTCGATGCCTTGCTGCAGTCGAGGCAGGATGCGTTTGCCGGCACGCTGCTGGTTGGCGATGCCACCCTGTGGAGCTCGACGGCCGGCGGCGTCGATAGCCTCCGGGCCTTCTGGACCAACGTCGTCCGGCGCCCCCATCGGGAGGAGCGGGCATGATCGATTCCATCGGTGTTTTGGCCTCGCCGCCCGAAGGCCACGAGGAGGCTCCCGCCACGCAGGGGTTCGCCGACCGGCAGGCCGACTTCGCCCGCGCGATCCTCGACCCGTACAAGCCTGCTCCCGCCGGCTTGGTCGGCCCTGACGGACGGCCTAGTGCGAAGCGCTTCGCCGTCTACCGCAACAATGTCGTCGTCGGGCTGATCGAGACGCTGAAAGCGGCCTATCCGGTGGTCCGTCGCCTGGTGGGCGAGGAATTTTTCACGGCCATGGCGCGCGACTATGCGATGGCGGAACCGCCGGCCTCGCCGATCATGCTCGACTACGGAGCCGGCTTTCCCGCATTCGTCGGATGCTTCGAGCCCGCCGCCACGCTTCCTTATCTCGAAGACGTGGCGCGCCTGGAGCGGGCATGGGTGGAGGCCTATCACGCGGCTGAGGCATCGTCATTGCCGCCTTCCGCTCTGGCACAGGTACCGGCGGACGGCTTGCCAAGGCTGCGGCTCGTTTTACACCCTTCCATCCGCATCGTGCGCTCGGCCTTTCCGATCGTGGGGATCTGGCAGGTCAATATCGAAGGTGACGACGTCACTGCGACGTCGCTCGAGGCAAGCGAAGATGATGCGCTCGTCGCGCGTCCCGAGGCGGAGGTCGAGATCCGGCGCCTGCCGGTCGGTGCCGCGGCTTTCATGAAAGAGCTGCAGGCCGGCGCTCCGATCGTCGAGGCGGTGAAGGAAGGATTGTCCGTCAGCCCTCAATTCGATCTCGCGGGCGTTTTGCGAGGCATGATCGAGGCAAAGGTGATCGTGGGCTGCGACATGACGCCAGCACGATCGGTGGAGGCTGCATGAACGTGTCGTCGACCTTGTCGAGCAGGGCTGCTGCAACGGTCCGTCATGGGCTTGTCGGGCTGGAGGCAGTCGCGCACCATGTCGCGCCGCCGGTGTTGCGCATCGCCCTCGCACTTCCTTTCCTCCGTTCCGGCCTGACACGGTGGGACGGCTTCCTGTCTCTCTCGTTGGGCACGCAGTTCCTGTTCGAAGAGGAGTTCAAGCTACATATCTTCGGCGGTGAATACGCGCTTCCCGCACCCGAGCAGTTGGCGCTGCTGACGGCGATCGCGGAAATCGTGCTTCCCACCCTGCTGATCTTCGGCGTCGGGACGCGTCTTGCCGCGCTCGGTCTG
Source organism: Allobosea sp. TAB14 (assembly GCF_052113865.1). Taxonomy (NCBI): domain Bacteria; kingdom Pseudomonadati; phylum Pseudomonadota; class Alphaproteobacteria; order Hyphomicrobiales; family Alloboseaceae; genus Allobosea; species Allobosea sp. TAB14. The sequence goes on from NZ_JBFRDQ010000106.1 coordinate 8,106, forward strand.
CTGGTCATGACCGGCGTGATCCAGTTGGTGTTTCCCGACGGTTGGGCCAATTTCCACTTGTACTGGGCAGCTTTGGCCATCAGCATCATGGCTATCGGTCCTGGTGCACTCTCGGTCGACCAGTGGATCGACAAGGGCGTCGCCCGATCCGGCCGGCCGGGAGCGAGATGATGCCGTGCTGCGGACTCCGTATCGGGTTCCACGGCGATCGTTCGTTCGAATCCGCTGTATCCGGGAGCTGGCGCGATGCGTAACGACGGGCGGCGGCGGCTGACGCTAGTCGCCTCGGACGGCGCGACGACCGGTGAGACGGCGAGAGATGAGGGGGCCGCCGCATCGCGCGACCTCGACTGGACGATTCTCATGGCACGCGCGCAGGACGGCGATACGGTTGCCTATCTGCGTCTCCTCCAGGAGATCACGCCCTATCTCCGATCGCTGGTCAGGCGATGGCACAAGGACCATTGGGATATCGAAGACACCGTGCAGGATATTTTGCTGACCCTCCATTCGATCCGGCACACCTATGATCCCTCGCGACCGTTCGGTCCCTGGCTGGTCGGTATCGCCCATCGTCGTGCCATCGACCGGCTGCGCCGACGCGGCCGACAGATGTTGCGAGAGGCGCCGCTCACCACGGAGCATGAGGCGACCGCCGCATCGGCCAACGATGCGGACGATACGCTCGACAATCGTCGTTTGACGGAAGCCCTCGGCGGCTTGCCGCCGATTCAAAGGACTGCCGTCGATCTCCTCAAGTTGAAGGAAATGTCGCTGAAGGAAGCATCCGATGCCACCGGCCTTTCGATCGCTTCGCTGAAGATGGCGACCCATCGGGCGCTCCGCAATTTGCGGACGCTGCTATCGGATCGGAGGGATTCGTGATGGACACCGCCGGTCTGATCCGTTCCCTCGCCACCAACGTGCCGCCGGTCCGGCGCCTTCGTCCGCCGCTGGTTCGTGCTGCTGGGTGGCTTCTGCTTGCCGCAGCGATCATGGGCCTCATGACGGTGAGCCATGGCGTGCGGCCGCAATTCGCCGAGCGCATGCAGGATGCCGTGTTCGCCATCAACATGGTCTCGTCGCTCCTGACAGGCATATTCGCAACGATCGCCACCTTCTTCGTCAGCCTGCCGGACCGCTCCCGCCGATGGCTTCTGCTGCCGGTCCCCGCCCTCGTCGTCTGGCTATCGACCATCGGCTACCAGTGCTTCGCTGGCTGGGTACCGGTCCCGCCGGGAGCGATCACCGTCGAGGCCGCGTCGGGTTGCCTGGCGACCCTCGTGCTGACCAGCCTGCCTCTGTCGCTGCTGATGCTGACGATGCTCCGCTACGCTGCGGCGCTGCGGCCCACATCGGTCATTCTGATGGGGAGCCTCGCCGTTTCGGCGATCACCTCGACGGCTCTCTCGATGTTCCATCCGCTCGACGCCACCGCGATGATCCTCGGATGGAATCTGGGTACGGCTGTACTGTTCCTCGCAGGCGCTGCTCTCTTCAGTCGGAGAATGTCGCACGCCACAAGTGAGCAGAGAGATTGAGCGACGAAGGTTGCTCCAGTTGCTGACGAAGGGGCTGACATGGGGAGGAGAAATCGAAAAGTCGCCGACCAAACAGTCGATATGGCCGCCGACCGTCGAGACGAGCTCGATCCAGATGCTCAAGCGACTGGTTGCGGCGGCACATGCGTGTCTCACTGCCCGATCGGCCGGACGTAGCGAACGAATGTCAGCACGGCGGGCTCGTCTTCAGGAAATTGACCGAACCCTATCTTGCTCTACCACCGCTCGCCCTGGTCGGTCGCACGCGCGGCTCACCCAAGCCGACGACGCGCCTGCTGATCGAAGCCATGCGGACAACACTGCGTGTCTATGCGGACTGACGCTTAGTGTGTCCGCTTTCCGGAGGTAGCCCAATGGCTGCTTCTGGCGCGAGATGGCCGCGAGGATCGGGGGCTCTGCTCCCCGTATACCTCCGTTGCCAAAATGCCAAAACGCCTACGCGCTCCGACCGTCGCAAACTCCTTCGCCGTCATCGTGGCTTAGGCCGTTTCCGCGCGATCATGTCGTGCACCTTCCTGCGGCTGTCGGCGAGTTTTGGCCGGATACGCGCCACCTCGGCGGGATCGGCCTTCGGGATCGGGTAACTTCGGCCGCCGTTACCAGACGCATTGCCATAATGGTGGCTGGCGGTGTCGTCGGCGGCATGGCCCATGAGCGCAGCGACAATGGTCGCGCCGAGATCGCGTTCCTCCGGTGTTTTGGCATTGCCTATATAGTGACGTTTCAGGCGCGCGGAGACGGCATGCCGTAGTGAATATGCTGTCGGTCGCAGCTTGCGCCGCGGGAACAGCGCGTTGGTGATCACGCGCAAGCGCTCCTCGATACGCATGAGCAGTCTCTCATAGGCATCGAGGGACATGCGATTGACCCGATCCGTCCAGGCGAACAGATGCTCGCGGCTGACGGGGTCAATCTCCTCGAAGATCAGGGTCCTGCTGGCCCCGTGCGCGCGGTCATTAGTGTGCTTGGCATTCGGAACGGTCATGATCAAGGTGTCACCGACGATTTTGATCATGGTCCCATGCCACTCGATGGGACGCAGGCCCGCCAGGATATTCGCGCTCATGAACGCCTTGAGATCGTCAGTGTATTGCGACCGGTAGAGCGGCGCAGCCGTGATGATGCGGTCGAAGTCCGCGTCGCTGATGGCCTTGGCCTTGCTCGCCGAGGTGCGCAATGGGGCGGCGGTTTTCGGCTTCCTGGCCTGCGCTGCCGCAGGCTCCTGCTGGCGGGACTGGTCGAGCATGGCCAAGGCTTCGACGACCTCGGTACGCAGGTGAGGTTCGCGCCGGGCCAGCCTTTCGAGCCCGAATTGTATCGCCGCCCGGTATTGTCTCACTGAGGTGGAGCGCAGATCTTCTGACCAGACGAGGAAGCGGCGCACCAGATCGACGACCCCGATCGAGCGGTCGAGCTCTTTCGAAGCCCGCCGCCAGAGCTGCCCGAAGCGCTCGCTGTAACGCCTCTCGGTCTTGGCAGTACGTGTGGGTTCCTGCATCGGCATATCGGATACCCCCGTTACTCCCGAGGTAACGCCCTCGTTTTCAGCTCACGATGGCGGCCGGGAGCTTCGCCCGATTGACAAGGTAGTCGCCGGGGCTGCGTCCCTGGGCTCCCGGCTGGCGATCCGCACGCGAGAGAACGCCGTCGGCTTCGAGCGCCCTGAGAGCGTCCTCGAACTGGCCGGGCGTGCCGAACAGCCGGGTATGGGTGCGGCGCAGGTCACGCGCCCGGAAGCGCTCGACGTGATTGTTGCCGAGGTGCTGGATCAGGTTGCTCCTGATGCGCTCGCCGCGATCCTGGCCGATATGCATCGCGACCATTGCCATCGCCGGAGCGAAGAGCCTGTCGATCAGGCTGATGGCCGCCTCGATCCGCGCCACCGAGATGACGGTCGGCAGTTTCTCGCCGGCCCGGGCCTGGACCAGGACCTCCAGCACGAGAGCAAGTCGCGAGGCGTGACCGGGGGCTTTTTCGTACCAGCTCTGCACAAGACCGCCGCGCTTGCGGCCCTCGGCCCGCCAGACACCCATCGCCCGCTCCAGGCGATCGATGCCCTCCTCGCTCATCGGGATGACGACGAGTTCCTCGCCCTTTCCCATGGCACGCAGCCGCGCGATGACCTCCAGCAGCCGGTCGAGCTTCAAGGGAACGCGGGCGATCCGCGGCGACGGTGTCTCGCTCACCCACACCCAGAGAAAGCGGGCAGCAAGACCATCGTCCTCGCCCCCGATGAAGCCGGCCACCCTGTCCGGTTGGGTTCCCGTCAAGACCGATACCGAGAATGACGTCAGCTCGCGGCTCTCGCGGCTGATCCGGCCAACGCGCAGCGAGCCGGCGCTCGTCGCCTGTAGCATGAGCGCACGGGTGTTGCGCCCGCGCGCCAGCATGGTGCTCGCCTCGTCGGACACCGCCAGGATACCGCGCGGCGATCCCGCCAGCCTCTCGGTGATCTCCTCGATGGTCGAGTCCTCGATGACGATGCCGGGCCGGATTGGCACGACGACGGCGTCGGGGCGTCTGGCAGGCGGCTCAGGGTAGGGAAAATCCTTGCGGACGGCCCGGCGGCAGTCCGCATCGTAGATCGACCACTCGATCTCGAGCTTGCGCTTCTCGCGCGCCGCGGCCTCGCGCCGCTGTATCCATTCCGTCTTCTCGTCCTCCGCGATCGTTCCCAGCAGGCTCTTCGGCAGCGCTGCCATTGCGGTCTTTCGCGAGCCGGGAGGAGCGACCATCATCCCCCAGAGAACAGGCGCCTCGATCCAGGCGCCGCCGATCTCGATACGCACCAGCGATCCCAGAGCGGTGGCCGCACTCACCAGCACACTGACCAGCGGCATTCCGACATCGAGATTGTAGCCCTGCGCCAACGCCGTCACATCGGCAGCCAGATCCGCATCGCCGAGTTCCGCCAGATCGAATTTGGCCACGGATGATGAAGTGGCGATAACGGCGATGGAGGCGGACGTCGCCAGGCCGGCGATCGTGTGCGGGGGCTGCGGCCGTCGGATCGGGACGGGTCGTGGCAGCCTGGGCGGCGGCGTCACCGCAGCGGCATGATCCCGGGGCGCGCCTTCGGCGCTCGGCTTCGTGGGATCGATATTCTGCGCGTCGTCCGGCATGAGACTCACTCCCCGCGATCGAAATGGGCGATGATGACGGGCGAGATCGGGTCGCCCTCCCGCAAGGCGACGGAGCCCAGCAGGCGCACCCAGCAGCTGACCGTGCGTGCCCAGCGGCGGCCGCCGACATCGATCGCGGCCACGGAGTCCGTCTGGACGATGTCGTCTCCCACCATGCCGATGAGCACCGGCAGATCACTATCATCGTCGATGATCTGGACCGCATCCGTCAGTGTCCTGGCGGTCGCGAGCTCTGCATCGCTCGGCTGCCAGCCCTGGCGCATGAGCCGCAGCTCCTCGCGCAGCAGGCGGACGCGGTCCCACTGCACGTCGGGGTGGGAAGCCGCGTGCCCGTCGGCGGGGAATTCGGCGTCTCCGATCAGCACGGCCACGCCATTGCTCATCAGGCCGGTGTCGGCCGTGTCGGGGCGGCGGGCCCGGTAGGCGGCGTTCCAGGCGCGATCATCGTGTTTCGACATTGCATGAATCCACATAAAACATGAAAACATGCTAAAACTGGATTCGCGCGATTGCAAGAGCGGTCGATCACTGGCACTCTCCGCCGCCAACGCAAAGGTGCAGCCGGTGTTCTTTTTCTTTTTTCCGCCGATCGATGAGGCCCGAACACAGCAGGCGCGGAACATGCTGAAAGCAGCGCGTGAGGTCATGCCCGACGTGTCGATCGCAACCCTCGCGTCATTCCTTGAGGTCGCGTTGAGCAGCGGCGATCAGCCGTCCGCAAAGACTCTGGCGGAGCGAGCAGGCATCCCCTACGCGCGCTTCATGAGACATGTCGATGTGCTGGCAGAGGGGACGCGACGCGTGCCGGGGCACAAGGTCCTGTCGAAAACCTATAACGACGCACTGCGGCGCCACGAGATCCAGATGACCGGAAAGGGCCTAAGCCTGCTTGACGCGATAAACGCGCCACTGAGAGAAAATACGGATCAGCGCCGTCGGGTGATCCGTTCCGGAGAGACGGCGGACAGGTGACCGCGAATAGGCCCTGAATCACGTTTGAGCTTTGGAGAGTGAGCAGCCCTTTGGATGGCTGCCCAGATGCTATTCCGCGCGCATCACGCCGCTTGCGACCACCGGAGTACGGTCGGCGACCGACAAGGCAGTGGCCGGGTCCCGATTCTTGAACCGGTACGG